>JAWVEW010000217.1:0-13832 GCA_033856495.1 Miltoncostaeaceae bacterium
GAGGTGCAGCCCGGCCACCAGGTCCACGCCCTCGAGGGCGCCGGCCGCGATCATCGCCCGGGCCCCGCCGGCCGCCTCCTCGGCGGGCTGGAAGAGGAAGCGCACCTCGGAGGCCGCCACCCCCTCCGGCGCGGCGGCGAGCGCGCAGGCGGCGCCGAGCAGCATGGCGGTGTGGCCGTCGTGGGCGCAGGCGTGCATGACGCCCGGCGTGCCGGACGCGTATGGCAGGCCCGTGGCCTCCTGCAGCGGCAGGGCGTCCATGTCGGCCCGCAGCGCCACGACGGGGCCGTCCGCCCCGGTCGCCAGGCTCGCCACGACCCCCGTGCCGGCCAGGCGCCGGGGCGCGAGGCCGGCCCCCCGCAGCACCTCCTCCACCAGGCCGGCGGTGCGCCGCTCCTGGAACGCCAGCTCCGGCATCTGGTGGATGCGTCTGCGCCAGGCGACCACCCGCCCGGCGACCCCGTCGCAGGCGCTCAGCAGGGCGTCGGGAATGGCCCGCGCCGGCGCATCGCCGCCGCCGCCGGCGACCCGTCCCCGCCGATGCATCGGTTTGCTGCTGCCTGCGATCACCCCTCCCTCCGGAGGCCGGATCCTGTCATCCCGGGGGTCTGTCGGGTCCCCCCGGCGGGGCTATACTGACCCGCTACCCGCAGCGCTGCGCCCCTCCACCAAGCCACCAAGGATCTTCCTCCCATGAGTACCGACCTCGAGAGCCCCGTTCGTACCCTCGACGGCCCTGAATACGTCGAGTTCGAGGGCCGTCAGGTCCCGAATTACGACATCACGATCCCGCTGTTCAACGAGGGCGACGTGGTCACCGGCCGGGTCGTGCGCGTGGACAAGGACGAGGTGCTGGTCGACATCGGCTACAAGAGCGAGGGCGTCATCCCGCTCTCCGAGCTGTCGATCCGCAAGGTCGTGAACGCGGCCGAGGAGGTCTCGGTCGGGGACGAGGTCGACGCGCTGGTGATGGAGAAGGAGGACCAGGAGGGGCGGCTGATCCTCTCCAAGAAGCGCGCCCGCTTCGAGCGCGCCTGGAAGCGGATCGAGGCCGCGGCGGCCGCCGGCGAGACCGTCGAGGGCAGGGTCATCGAGGTCGTGAAGGGCGGCCTGATCCTGGACCTGGGCGTCCGCGGCTTCCTGCCGGCCTCGCTGGTGGACATCCGGCGCGTCCAGGACCTGGACGAGTTCCTCGGCCGCGACCTCGAGTGCAAGGTCATCGAGCTGAACCGCAGCCGCAACAACGTCGTGCTCTCGCGCCGGGTGGTGCTGGAGGACGAGCGGCGCGAGGTGCGTCAGAAGATCCTCGAGGAGCTGCAGCCGGGGCAGGTGGTGGAGGGCGTCATCTCCAACATCGTGGACTTCGGCGCCTTCGTGGACCTCGACGGCATCGACGGCCTCATCCACATCTCCGAGCTCTCCTGGAGCCACGTGAACCACCCCTCGGAGGTGCTCACGATCGGCGAGAAGGTGCGGGTCAAGGTGCTCGACATCGACCGCGACCGCCAGCGCATCTCGCTCGGGCTCAAGCAGACCCAGGCGGACCCGTGGCAGAGCGTCATCGAGGCCCACCAGGTGAACGACGTGGTGCAGGGCCGGGTCACCAAGGTGGTCACGTTCGGTGCCTTCGTCGAGATCCATCCCGGCGTCGAGGGGCTGGTCCACATCTCGGAGCTCGCCACCCACCACGTGGAGAACCCGCGCGAGGTGGTCAGCCAGGGCGACGAGCTGTCCGTGCGGATCATCGAGATCGATCCCGACCGGCGACGCCTCTCGTTGAGCCTCAAGCGGGTGGCTGACGGCGAGCCGCTGAACGCGCATGACGAGGACGACGAGGGCGGCGAGTACTCGGAGTACGAGGAGGAGCCGGGGTACGAGGCGGAGCCGGGCGTCGAGGGCGAGCCGGCAGTCGAGGCAGTCGAGGCCGTCGAGGCAGTCGAGGCCGTCGAGGAAGTCGAGGCAGTCGAGGGGGACGGCGGGACCGCGGGGGGCGAGGAGGGCGACGTGGAGTCCTACGTGCCGGCCGACCCGGAGGCCGACGAGCAGCTGTAGCGGGCGGACGAGCGCCGGCCCCGCCGTGCCGCCGACCGCGGCAGGGCGCCCGGCGGCGGCGCCGCGCCGTGCCCCGGCCTGCCTGGGCCTCACGGGCGGCATCGGCTCGGGGAAGTCGGCGGCCCTGGCCGCCTTCGCGCGGCTCGGCGCCGCCGTGCTCTCCAGCGACGCGGTGGTCCACGACCTCTACCGCGACGCCGAGGTGATCGCGGCGGTCGGCGAGCGCTTCGGCCCCGGCGCCGTGCGCGACGGCGAGGTCGACCGGGCTGCGCTCGCTGCGCTCGCCTTCGGGGAGGACGGCGGCCTGGCCTTCCTCGAGCGGCTGCTCCACCCCCGCATCGGCCGGCGCCGCCGCGAGTGGCTCGCCCAGCAGGCCGCCGCGCGGCCGGCGCCGCCGCTCATGGTCTGCGAGGTGCCCCTGCTCTTCGAGGCCGGCATGGAGGACCAGTTCGACGCGGTGCTTGTGGTCACCGCCGGCGAGGAGGCGCGCCGGGGGCGGGTGGAGGCCCGCGGGCAGCGCTTCGACGAGCGGCGCGGCCGTCAGCTCGACGAGGCCGCCAAGGTGGCGCGCGCCGACCGCGCCTTCGTGAACGACGGCTCGATCGCGGAGCTCGAGGCCTGGGTGGCGGAGCGCTTCCGCGAGTACGCGGCGCCGGCGTCGCAGCAGCGGTCCGGCGCGTCGGTCCCGGGCCGCGCCGGCTGAGCGTGGCCGCGCTCGCCCGGGCGGGGGGCGCGCGCCGGCGTCGGCGCCGGCTGGGCGCCCTGGTGCTGGTGCTGGGCCTGGCGCTCGTCGCCTGGTACGTCATCCATCAGACGATGCCGGCCTGGTACGCGCGGCTGTGGTACCCGCTCGAGTACACCCAGACCATCCGGACCGAGTCGGCTCGCCACAACCTGGACCCCGCGTTCGTGGCGGCGGTGATCTACCGGGAGAGCAAGTTCGTGCCCGACTCGCGCTCCTCACGGGGCGCGGTGGGTCTGATGCAGCTCCTGCCGCCGACCGCGGAGTTCATCTCCGCTCAGCCGAACCGGCCGAGCGCGCCGCCGGACCGCCTGACCGATCCGGACGTGAACATCGCCTACGGCACCTGGTACCTGCGCTACCTGATCGACCGCTACGGCACCCAGCCGCTTGCGCTGGCCGCCTACAACGGCGGCGAGTCGAACCTCCAGAAGTGGATGGGCCGCGCGCGGGCGGAGGGCCGGCCGTTCCGCGTCCCCGAGGACATCGCCTTCCCCGAGACGCGCCACTTCGTGCGCGACGTGGGCGCAACGGAGGGCATCTACCGGCGCGCCTACGGAGCGGAGCTCGGGGACTGACGGGCGACGGCTGCGAGGGCCGGCGCCGGCCGGCTCAGAGGCCGGCCAGGAACGTGCGCAGGGCGTCGCGGCCCTCGAGCGCCTCCTCCGCGAGGCGGGCCGCGAACCGCGAGGTGCCGTTCGCCTCCTCCCTGCGGACGACCTTGCCGCGGAAGGATCTCCAGCCGAGGTCGGCGAGCTCGAGGTCGATCCACACCTCGTCCGCCGAGGGCAGGTCCTCCGAGTCCAGGAGCATGCCGCCCTCGCTCAGGTCCACCGTCTCGGCCTCCAGAACGCCGACCTCCGTCCGCACCCGTGCGGGCACGCGCACCTGAGCGCGCGGATGCGCGCGCCGGTCGGCTCCAGGATCGTCCGCCATCTGCTCTCCCTTGCTCAGTCCTTCGCCAGCTCGCTCTCGGGGTTCCGCTCGAGCATCTCGATCCGGTAGCCGTCGGGGTCGCGGATGAAGCAGATCTTGGGGCCTCCCGGGTATGGAGCATAGGGCTCGCGTTCCGGCTCGATGCCGTGCTCGGCGAGGCGGGCCAGCTCAGCGTCCATGCCGCCCTTGACCGTCAGGGCGATGTGTCCGTAGCCCTCGCCGAGGTCGTAGGGCTCGGCGCGCCCGTCGTTCAGGGTCAGCTCGAGCCGGGCGCCGTCGCCCGGCAGGCCCAGGAAGATCACGGTGGCGGTGTCGTTGCCGACCCGGCGCCGGCCCCGCTCCTCGAAGCCCAGCCCGCGGTAGAAGGCGAGCGAGCGCTCCTCGTCGAGCACCCGGATCATGGTGTGGATCAGCGCATCTGGCATCGGCCACCTCGGTTCGAGCTGCGTGGGCCGCGATGGTAGCGAGGCGGGTCGGGACCGGGTCGATGCCCGGCGCCCCGGCCTATTTCAGGCAGAGCCTCGTGTAGTCGTTGTTGAGCACGACGTGGACCACCGAGCATCTTTCGACGTCGATCCGGGTCGAGTACAGGGCGCTGACCTTCTGCGTGCTGAGCCCGACGAAGTAGGCCTGATCGACCAGCCTTCGATCGAGGGCCGCCCAGCGATCGGCGACGCGGGCGAGATCGGGCTCCCGGCGCAGCGCCGCGATCCCACGCGTGATGATCGGGTCGTCCACGTTGCCGGCGTTCTGGTTGTTGGTCGGCTGGATGACGGCTCCGTCGACCAGGAACATGAAGTTGAGGGGATGCGGGAAGTCGGCGAACCAGGCGAAGCCGACCCCGATCTGGGCACGCGTCGACTGCCGTCCCATGAGGCTGTTGTAGCGGTCGAAGGGCAGAATCCTCGATCGGGCCCTCAGCCCGATCCGGTTGAGCAGGCCCACCCAGTAGGCAGCGATCTTGGGACCAGGATCCTCGGTGACGCCCCAGACGGTCACCGCAGCGCCCTCGACACCCGCTCGGCGGACGATCGCCTGTGCGGTGGCGATCTGGGCGGGGCCGTCCGGATCGCCGTAGGGGCAGGGATCCAAGCGGCGGTAGCCGGGCATGGTCGCGGGGAGGAAGTTGCAGGCCGGCGCCGTCAGGCCGCCGTTCAGGCGCGCGAGGACCCGATCGTCGACGGCGTAGGCCACCGCGCGGCGCACGTCGCGCCTGTCGAAGGGCGGCGTCCGCACGTTGAGGAACGTGTAACCGGTCCCGAGCTGGTCGTGCTCGCGGTAGCGGGCGCGGTAGCGGGCGCGAAGGAGCGGAATGAGCGCGGGGGCGGGAGGGTCGAACATGGCGTCCGCGCGTCCGGCGATCACATCGCGGACCACGCCCGCCGGGTTGGGCACGATCCTGGTCACGATGCGGTCCAGGTGCGGCCGGGCGATGCCGGGCAGGCTGAAGCCCTCGTTGCGCTCGAGGACGAACCCCCCGTTCGGGATGGAGCCGACGAACTTGAAGGGCCCCACCCCCGGCGCCGGCGTCCGCGTCATGTCCCGGAACGGGGTGTCGCCGGGCACCGGGGCGGCGAAGGTGAGGGCGAGCGCGTTCGGGAAGACGACGTCCCGCGCCCGGAGCCGGATTGTGATGTCGCCGGTGGCGTCGTCTGCCTGGATGCCGGCGATGTCCGCCTCCGGCCGTTTGGCGGCCAGGTACGCGTCTGCGCCGACGATGCCGGTGAAATAGCCCGACGCACCCGATCCCAGGAAGAGCACCCGTTTGATCGCGTGCTCGAAGTCGCTTGCCAGCACGGGCCGGCCGTCCGAGTAGCGAAGCCCCTGACGCAGGCGAAGCCGGTAGGTCCGACCCCCGTCGCTCACCGTCGGCAGGGCCTCCGCCAGGCCGGGGATGAGCGTCGCGCCTCCCAGTCCCGCGACGCGCCTGTACGTCAGCAGCGGCGTGTAGACGTAGAACATCGGCTCGACCGCGTAGATGCTGTACCCCAGCGCCGGGTCGAGGTGATCGGGCGTCACCGTGCGGACGATCGTGATCTCTCCGCCCTCGCGGACGGGTGGTGGAGCCGCAGTCGCTGCCGGTCCGGCCGCGGCGCCGGCAGCCACCGCTGCCAGCAGGCTTCCCAGGGCACCCAGAACCCGCCTCATCGTCCCCCCTCGTCATGGCGGCGAGCGATGCGGGGCCGAGAACGGCGCCGCGTGGGCGGGATCGCGTTCCGATGGTCGTGCCGAGATCGATCATCACCGGCGCGCCCGGGCGCGTCAACGCAGGGTCGGGCGGGCTCGATTGACGCCCGGAGGGGCGGTTCCTAGGATCAAGTTCCGCTTCGACTGGTGAACGGCGCGCCGAGGCCCCCCGGGTCGTCGGTTCGGCCGGGACCGCGGTTATGTCGGCCTTCCCCGGGGGCACTGCCGGACTGCCGGGCTACCGATACCCCCCTCCAAGGTGCCGATGTTGATCGACATCACCGTCATCGTGGCCGCCGTCGCCGGGGTCCTCCTGTGCGTGGGCTTCCTCTGGCTGAGGAACCGCTCGGCGTCCAGCCGGGAGCTGACGGATGCCAAGGCCCGCTACACGGCTGCCCTGGCGGAGGCCGAGAGCGTCCGCCGCCAGGCCGAGCTCGAGGCTCAGGAGGAGCTCTTCCGCGCCCGCGCGGTCGAGGCGGAGGGCCGCTCGATGCGCGAGGCGGCGCTGCGCGCCGAGGACCGGGTGCGCGAGCGCGAGTCGCGCCTGGCCGCCGAGGAGGCCTCGCTGGCCCGCCGGCGCGACGCCGTGGACGGCCTCGAGCGGCACGCGCGGGACGAGGCGGCGCGGGCCGAGACGCTGCGCGTGGAGCAGGCGGCCGCGCTGGAGCGCGTGTCCGGCATGACGGCCGCCGACGCTCGCAAGGCGGTCCTCGCCCGGGCGGAGGAGGAGGCGCAGGCCGAGGCCGCCAACATCGTCCGCCGGATCGAGGGCGAGGCCCGGCAGGAGGCCGAGCGCCGCGCCCGCGAGGTGGTGGTCACGGCGATCCAGCGGACCGCCGCCGCGCACGCCTCGGAGTCGACGGTCTCGGTGCTCTCGCTGGCCTCCGACGATCTCAAGGGCCGCATCATCGGCCGCGAGGGCCGCAACATCCGCGCGCTGGAGCACCTCACCGGCGTCGACGTGATCATCGACGAGACGCCGCAGGCGGTGGTGCTCTCGAGCTTCGACAGCGTCCGGCGGGAGATCGCCCGGGCGACGCTCGAGAAGCTCCTCGCCGACGGGCGCATCCACCCCAGCCGCATCGAGGAGGCCTACTACGAGGCCAAGGCGCAGGTGGAGGAGATGATCGTCAAGGCCGGCGAGGAGGCCTGCTACGAGGCGAAGGTGCACGCGCTCCACCCCGAGATCGTCGCGGTGCTGGGGCGCCTGCGCTTCCGCACCTCCTACAGCCAGAACGTGCTCAAGCACGTGCTGGAGTGCAGCCACCTGGCGGCCACGATGGCTGCGGAGCTGGGCGCCAACGAGCGCGTGGCGCGGCGGGCGGCGCTGCTGCACGACCTCGGCAAGGCCCTCGACCAGGAGATGGAGGGCTCGCACGCGCTCGTCGGCGCCCGCTACTGCCGCGACCGCGGCGAGAGCGAGGAGGTCTGCCACGCGATCGCGGCCCACCACAACGAAGTCGAGCCGCACAGCGTGGAGGCCATGCTGGTCCAGGCGGCGGACGCCATCTCGGCCGCCCGCCCGGGAGCGCGCGGCGAGCAGCTGGAGTCCTACTTGACCCGGCTTCGGGCGCTGGAGGAGATCGCCACCTCGAAGCCGGGCGTCGAGCGCTGCTTCGCGGTGCAGGCCGGGCGCGAGGTGCGCGTCATCGTGCGCCCGGTGGAGGTCTCGGACGCGGAGGCCGAGCGACTCTCGGCGGAGATCGCCCGCGACATCGAGCGCGAGGTCGAGTACCCGGGGTCGATCAAGGTGACCGTGATCCGGGAGTCGCGGGCGACGCACTTCGCCCGGTGACGACGCAGGACGGGCGGTGGGCGCTGGGCGCGGTGGGCGGGCGTCCGCTGGTCCTCATGGATTCCGTCTCCGCGCTCCGCCCCGAGGACGCCGGCTGCGTGGTGGTGTCCGGGTCCCACGGCGGCGCGAGCGCGGGACGGCTGGCGCGCGGGAACGGGCTCGCTGCGGCCGTCTTCAACGACGCCGGCGTGGGCAAGGACGGCGCCGGGGTGGTCGCGCTTCGGATGCTGGAGGAGGACGGGACCCCGGCCGCGGCGGTGGGGCACCGCAGCGCGCGCATCGGCGATGCCCGCGATGCCTGGGAGAGCGGAGTCGTGAGCCACGCCAACGCGCCCGCGCAAGCGCTCGGCGTGGCTGCCGGCCGGCCGCTGGCCGCTGCGATCGAGGGGGCCTTCGGGCCGGCGCCACGGCGGGCGCCAGCGGCGTCCGCAGACCGGGGCGCCGAGCTGCTGCGCCTGCGCGACGGCGTCTACGCCGACGACCTCCTGATCGCGGCGGTGGGCTGGCTCGACCTCTTCTCCTGGCTCGCGGCGACGCCCTGCGACCTGGATGGGCTGTGCGCCGGGCTCGGCCTGGCGCGCCGGCCGGCGGATGCGATGTGCACGCTGCTGGCCGCGATGGGGTTGCTCGAGACGGTCGACGGCGCGCTTCGGCCCACGCCGGGAGGAGGGGAGCGGCTGGTGGCGGGGCGGGCGGGCGGGCTCTCCGCCTACCTCGCCGTCCTGCGGGAGCGGCCCGCCTGCCGCGAGTTCCTCGAGGTGCTGCGCACCGACCAGCCGGCGCCGTGGGCGAGCGCCGGAGCCGGGGGGGAGTGGGCGGAGCGACTCGGCGAGGAGCGCTTCGCGGACCGCTTCACCGCGGCGATGGAGGCGCGCGCCGGCCTGCTGGCGCCCGCCCTCGCCGACGCCCTCGCGGACGTGCCGGCCGCGCACCTGCTCGACGTGGCCGGCGGCTCCGGAGCCTACGCGCGGGCGCTGGCCGAGCGGCGCGGCCTGCGGGCGACCGTCCTCGAGCGGCCGCCCGTGGACCGCGCGGCGCGCGCCCGCCTGCAGGAGCTCGGCTGGGGCGATCGGGTGGAGGTGGTGGGCGCCGACATGTTCCTGGACCCGCTCCCGCCCGGCCCGGACCTGCATCTCTACTCCCACGTGCTGCACGACTGGCCGCAGGACGCGGTGGGGGCGCTGCTCGCGGCCTCCTTCGCGGCGCTCCCCGCCGGCGGCCACGTGGCGGTCCACGGGGCGCACCTCGACCCGCACAAGCGCGGGCCGCTGTCGGTGGCGCGGTACTCCGCGATGATCATCCACTCCACCCGCGGGCGCTGCTACTCGAGCGCCGAGATGGGGGCCATGTTGGTCGAGGCGGGCTTCGGGGAGCCGTGGACCCGGACGACCGCCGCGGACCGCAGCGTCGTCGTGGCCCGCAAGGCCCCATAGCGTGGAGCCGCCGACGTCCACGGACCCGACCGTTCTGCCGTCCGGCCTGCCCGTGCCGGACGACGACGGCGCCGCCGACGCGCTGCCCGGCCGCCGACTGCCCCCGCTCCGCCTGCCCTCGACGGCCGGCGGCGAGGTGGACCTCGCCGAGGCCGCGTGCTCGCCGGGCACGCTGGTCCTCTTCGCGTTCCCGCACGCCGGCCGGCCGGGGCAGTCGCTGCCGCCTGGCTGGGACGCGATCCCGGGGGCGCGCGGCTGCACGCCCCAGAGCTGCGCCTTCCGGGACGCGCACGGCGCGCTGACGGCACTCGGCGCCCGCGTGCTGGGCCTGAGCGCGCAGCGCCTGGACGACCTGCGCGAGGTGGCCGGCCGGCTGGGGCTGCCCTATCCGCTCCTGAGCGACCCGAAGCTCGCCCTGGCGGGCGCGCTCGGGATGCCGGAGCTCACGGTCGGGGGTGCGCGCATGTACGCGCGCCTGACGATGGTGGCCCGCGCCGGCGCGATCGTGAAGGCCTTCTACCCCGTCTTCCCACCGGACCGGAACGCGGGCGAGGTCATCGCCTGGTTGGAGGGCGCGCACTCCGGCCGGTAGCCGCCGGCACGGCGTTTCACCTCGCGCGCGGGCGGAGTCCGTCGAGGAGCACGCCGAGGTATCGGTCGGCCTCCTCCGGGCCGGCAGGAGCAAGGCGCGCCGCGTGCGCCACTCCGGCGAGCAACCGTCGCAGGTCGTCGAGGCCGATGTCCTCCTTGAGCACACCGGCGGCGCGCGCCCGATCGAGCAACCGGCGGGCGGACTCGCCCATCGCCAGTCGCACCGCCGAGGTCTGGCCGCAGAGGTCGTCGGGAAGCTCGAGCGCGGCCTTCAGGCCGACGTCCTCGAGTTGCAGGGTCAGCGCACCGCGCAGCACGCGCTCCAGCCCGGCCGCGGGGTCGTCCTCCTCGGCAGCCGCCTGCATGTCCGCCGCGAGACGCTCGAGGCTCTCCATCGCCAGGGACTCGAGCAGCGCCTGCCGGGTCGGAAAGTGCCGGTAGACGGTCCCCACCCCGACGCCGGCGAGGCCGGCGATGGTGTTCATCGAGAGCTCCCTCTCTCCCGCTGCGAGTTGCCGGCGCGCGACGTCGAGGACCTTCGCGCGGTTGCGGGCAGCGTCGGCCCGAAGGCCTTCGGGGGGAGTGAGGTTCACCGCCATGGCTCGAGGATAGCCGATCCGGACGATTTTATCCGATCGGATATGTCAACCGATCGGATATCCACTCCGTTTATCTGCTACGTTGCCGCCCGACCGGATGGATTATCCGAATCGGAAACGCGACGAAAGGCCGTCATGGGAGCTCTCGCCCGCTGGTCGTACCGCCGCCGATGGGTCGTGGTCGTGAGCTGGGTGGTGGGGCTGGTCGCTCTCACCGGGGTCGGCACGATGATCGGAACGAGCTACAGCAGCAGCCAGTCCCTGCCGGGAACGGACTCGCAGGCGGCCGTGGACCTGCTCCAGCGCGAGTTCCCGTCCCAATCGGGCGAGACCGACACGATCGTCTGGTCGGTGCCCTCGGGCTCGGTCCGCGACCGGGCCGTGCGGGCGCGGGTCGAGCCGATGCTGAGCGAGGTGGCCGGGTCGGCGAACGTGGCCGGCGTGGGGAGCCCCTACGCCGCCGGCGGGGCCGCCCAGATCAGCCCCGACGGGCGCGTGGCCTTCGCCACGGTGACCTTCGACGCCCGCGGCGACCAGGTGCCCACCCCGTCGGTCGAGGGCGTCATCGCCAGGGCTCGCGCCCTGGACGGCGCCACCCTCCACGTGAACCTGGGCGGGCAGGCGATCGCCCAGACCGAGCAGGCCAGCCTCTCCACCAGCGAGCTGATCGGCGTCGTCGGCGCGGCCATCGTCCTGTTCGTGGCCTTCGGCTCGCTGATGGCGATGCTGCTTCCGCTGGCCTCGGCGATCGCCGGCCTGGCCGCCGGCCTGGCGGGGATCGGCTTCCTCTCGCACGCGATGGGTGTGGCCGACTTCTCGACCCAGCTGGCGATCCTCATCGGCCTCGGGGTCGGGATCGACTACGCGCTGTTCATCGTCTCCCGCCACCGCACGGCCCTCAGGCAGGGGCGGACCCCGGAGCAGGCCGTCGCCACAGCCCTCGACACCTCGGGTCGCGCAGTGCTGTTCGCCGGCGCCACGGTGTGCATCGCGCTCTTGGGCCTGTTCGCGCTCGGGGTCAGCTTCCTGAACGGCGTGGCGCTCGCCATCGCGCTGACCGTCGCACTCACCGTGGTCTCGTCGATCACGCTCCTGCCGGCGCTCCTCGGCTTCCTCGGCATGCGCGCCCTCAGCCGGCGCGAGCGCCGGGGCCTGGCCGCATCCGGACCGGCGGCCGAGGCCCCCTCGGGCCTCTGGGCGCGCTGGGCCGGCGTGGTGCAGCGCCGGCGGGTGCTGCTGGCGGTGGCCGCGACGGCGCTCATGGTCGCCCTCGCGATCCCGTTCTTCTCGCTTCGCATGGGCTCCTCGGACGCGGGCAACAACTCCACGTCCACGACGACCCGTCAGGCCTACGATCAGCTGGCCGCCGGCTTCGGGCCGGGCTTCAACGGCCCCCTCCAGCTGGCGGCCCAGCTCGGCGGCCCGGATGACCGGGCCGCCCTGACCCAGGTGGCCGAGGCCGCACGCCAGACGCCCGGCGTGGCCGAGGTGGGCGCGATCCGCCTCAGCCCCGGCGGGACGGCCGCCGTGTTCGAGGTCTACCCGACCACGAGCCCGCAGTCGGAGGACACGGCCAACCTGCTGAACACGCTGCGCGACGACGTGATCCCGCAGGCGACGGCCGAGAGCGGCCTGGTCGTGCACGTCGGTGGCCAGACGGCGACCGCCGCCGACTTCTCGTCGGTCCTCTCGAGCAAGCTGCCGCTCTTCATCGGCGTCGTGGTCGGGCTCTCGCTGCTGCTGCTCATGGTCGCCTTCCGGAGCCTGCTCATCCCGGCGGTCGCCGCCGTGATGAACCTGCTCTCGGTCGCCGCCGCCTTCGGCGTGATCGTGGCCGTGTTCCAGTGGGGCTGGGCCGCGGATCTGATCGGGGTCGGCCAGACCGGCCCGATCGAGGCGTTCATCCCGGTGTTCGTGTTCGCGATCCTGTTCGGGCTGTCGACCGACTACCAGGTCTTCCTGGTGGGCCGGATGCGCGAGGCCTGGGTCACGGGCGCCGGCAACCACCGCGCCGTGCGCGACGGCCTGGCCGCCACCGGCCGCGTCATCACCGCGGCGGCGACCATCATGGTCCTGGTCTTCGGCTCCTTCGTGCTGGGCGACAATCGCGTGCTCAAGCTGTTCGGCCTCGGCCTGGCCGTGGCCATCCTGCTCGACGCGCTGATCGTGCGCACCATCCTGGTCCCCGCCGTGATGCACATCCTCGGCCGCGCCAACTGGTGGATCCCGGCCTGGCTCGACCGGATCCTCCCCCGCGTCTCGATCGAGGGCGGCGAGGCCGCACGGCCGACCCGGCGGCCCGGGGACCCGCCGACGCCGGCCCTGGTTCCCCAACCCAGTCCCACCCCGTAGCGGGGCGAGCGGGAGAGACCGATGCGCCCGCTGCCGCCTTGCCTCGAACGGGGTGCCGGTGCAGGCGTCGGCGCCCCGGGCTGGGGCGCTGGCGCCCGGCGGCGCCTGGCCGGCTGGCGGGGCGAGGCGCTGCTCTTCGGGCTCGCGCTCATCGCCTACCAGGGCGCTCGCGCGGTGGGCCGTGGGAGCCTCGCGGATGCGCTGGACCACGCGCACCAGGTCATCGCTGCGGAGCGGGCGCTGGGCGTGGACCTCGAGGGCCCGGTGCAGGCGGCGCTGGTCGGAACGCCGTGGCTGAGCGCCCTCGACTGGATCTACCTGGCGGCCCAGTCGGTCGTCCTCGCCGGCGGCATCGTGCTCGTCTACCGCGCCAGCCGCCCCGTCTACCGCCTGCTGCGCACCACCCTGCTGACCACGTGGATGCTGGCGCTTCCCGTCTACGTGCTCTACGCGACCGCGCCTCCGCGCCTGGCCGGCCTGGGCATCGCCGACACGGTCAGCGCGAGCACGCCGATCGCCCTGTCCTCGGGCTCGACGACGGCGCTCTTCAACCCCTACGCGGCCGTCCCGAGCCTTCACGCCGGCTTCGCGCTGGCGCTCGGGGTCGCGGTCTTCCTGAGCGCGCGCTCGCGTGCCCTGGCGGTCGCCGGGGCACTGTGGGGGCCGCTCGTCATCGTGGCCGTCGTCGCGACCGGCAACCATTTCCTGATCGACGTCGCGGCGGGGCTCGTCCTCACCGGCGTCGGGTTCGGCGTCGGCCTGCTCCTGCGCGGACGGCAGGCGCTGAGCGGCGGGCGGCAAGGCCGTAGGCTCCTCCGCGCCGACCCGACCCGAGGAGGCTCGATGATCCATGCCCGCGGTCCAGCGTCCGACCGTGCCCTCGCGGCGGGGGAGGGCCGCCGGTGAAGGCCTCGCTCGCGCCGGGGCTCGAGCATGAGCTGCGCTTCGTGGTCACGGAGTCGAAGACCGTGCCGGCGCTCTACCCCGAGGCACCCGAGTTCGTCGAGATGCCGGCGGTCTTCGCCACCGGCTACATGGTCGGGATGGTCGAGTGGGCCTGCATCCGCACGATCGCGCCGCACCTGGAGCCCGGCGAGCTCTCGGTGGGGGTTCACGTGGACCTGAGCCACTCGGCCGCCACGCCG
>JAWVEW010000218.1:0-14130 GCA_033856495.1 Miltoncostaeaceae bacterium
CGACTCGGAGCTCGCCGGCCGCCGCCTGCGGGACGTGGTCCGCATCCGCCAGGATGGGCGGGACGCCGAGCAGGTCCTCGGCGAGCCCTTGCAGGACGAGTCGATGGCCCCGCAACGCCACGACGACGCGGTCTTCGACACCACGGCCGGCCGCTCGTTCCCCGCCAGCTACGTCCTCAACCCGTTCGCGGCGGACGACGGCATCGGGGGGATGGTCCTCGTCTTCCGGGACGTGACGGAGCGCAAGCGCAGCGAGTTGCGGCTGGCGCGAAGCGAGACCGAGAACCGCCAGCTGGCTGCCGAGCAGGCGGCCCTGCGCCGGGTGGCCACCGCGGTCGCCAGCGAGACCGCGCCCGCCGCCGTCTTCTCGATGATCGCTCGCGAGGCCGCCGCGCTGCTCGGGGTCGAGTGCGGGATGGTGGCACGCTTCGAGAAGGACATGGGCGTCCCGGTCGGGTGGTGGGGATCGGAGCAGGGCGAGCTGGACGTCACCTTCCCGCTCCGCGGGCGGGGGGGCCTCGCCCAGGTGTACCGGGACGGGCGGCCCGCCCGGGTGAGCGATTACGCCGCCCTGGGGCTCGACCCGGTGGGCAGCATGGCGCTGGCGGGCAGCTATCGCAGCGGGGTCGCAGCGCCGGTGCGCGTGGCCGGCCGCCCCTGGGGCGCCGTCCTCGCCGCGACCACGCGCGGCGAGGAGATCGTGGCCGACGCGGAGCAGCGCCTCGCCCATTTCGCGGAGCTGGCCGCGCTGGTGGTCGCGAACGCCGACGCCCGCGCGCAGATCGAGCGTCACCACCGCGCGCTCGCGGACCGCAACGCCCGGCTGGAGCACCAGCGGGCGGAGCTGCGGCGGGCCCTGTCCGCGCTCGGCGCGGAGAAGGAGCGGCTCGAGGCCTTCTACCGCTTCGGCGAGCGGGTGGCCTCCGAGATCGAGCTCGGATCGCTCGCGGAGGCGATCCTCGAGGGGGTCTGCCGGTTCGCGGGCGCGCAGGCCGGTTCGCTCTACGCCGGCGAGCCGTCCCGCGACGGTGCGCTGCCACTGGCGGCCGCCCGGGGGGAAGGATGGACGCCGCCGGCGCAGCTGCGGGCCGGCGAGGGCCCCGCCGGCGAGGCGCTCGCCGAGCGGCGCGCGATCGAGCCGAACCCCGGACGACTCGGCCGGCTGGCCCCGGCGCGACGGCATCTGCTCCGCGAGCTGCATGTGCCCCTGGTCCACGGCGGCGGCGCGCTCGGCGTCCTCACCCTCGTCCGGCCCGGCGCCGCACCGTTCGGGTCCGACGACGTCGCCGCCATCGAGCACCTGTGCAACCACGCGGCCACGGCGCTCGCCACCGCGCTGTCGCTGCGGCGCGCGCAACGTCAGGCCGAGCTGAACCGGGCGGTGCTCGAGGCAGCCCACGACGCCTCCATCATCAGCGACCCCGACGGCCTGATCGTCGACTGGAATCCCCAGGCCGAGCGCATCTTCGGCTGGCCCCGCGCGGAGGTCGTGGGCCGACCGCTCGCCGAGACCCTCTTCGCGGACAGCGACCCGCGGGGCCAGATCGCCGCGCTGCTCGCCCGGGGCGAGGCCCCGATCCCGGACCGGCCGCTGGAGCTCCAGGCCCGCCGGCGCTGCGGCGAGCCCTTCCCCGCCGAGCTCACCATCTCCCGGATCCCGGTCGGCGCCGCCCAGGGCCTGCACGTGTTCCTGCGCGACGTGAGCGCCCGCAAGCGGGCCGAGCGGTACGCCGCCGCCCAGCACGCGGTGACGGGCGTGCTGGCGGAGTCCGGCCGGGAGGACGAGGCGCGGCCGCTCCTCCTGCGGGCGCTGGGCGAGCGCCTGGGCTGTCAGGCCACGGCGCTCTGGAGCGTCGACGCAGACACCGGCCGGCTGGTCTGCGACGAGATCTGGGCCGACTCGGTCCGAACCGAGCAGGCGGTTCGAGCGATCCAGAACATGACGCCGCTCGCGCCGGGCGTCGACGTGGTGGGCCGCGCCTGGAGCAGCGGCGAGCCCGTCTCCGCCCACGAGTCGGACGCCCCCGACAGCTTCGGCCGCCGCCTCGCCGTCGAGGCGGGCGTCGAGGGACTGCTCTGCCTGCCGATCAGGGGCCAGGGGGCGGTCATGGCCGTGCTCGGGCTCATGGGCCCGTGGACCGCCAGCCCGCCGGACGCCCTGCTGGCGACGATGACGGTCGTGACCGGCCAGCTCGGCCAGTTCTTCGAGCGCAAGCGGGCGGAGCGCGAGGCCGAACGGCTCAAGGACGAGTTCATCGCCCTCGTCTCGCACGAGCTGAGGACGCCGCTCACCTCGATCCTCGGCTACCTGGAGATCCTGTCCGACGAGGAGGCCGGCCCGCTCGTCGCAGAGCAGCGGCGCTTCCTCGAGGTGCTCGATCGCAACGCGCGGCGCCTCTTGCGCCTGGTCGGCGACCTGCTCTTCATCGCGCAGTTCGAGTCTGGCCGGTTCGCGCTCGACGCCGTGTCCGAGGTGGACCTCGGAGACCTGGCGGTCGAGGCCCTGCGCGCTGCGCAGCCGTCGGCGGACGATCAGGGGATCGGCATCGCGCTGAGCTGCGCGCCGAACCGCTCCACCCTCTGCGGCGACCGGGATCGGCTCAGCCAGGTGCTCGACAACCTGATCTCGAACGCGCTCAAGTTCACGGCGGCGGGCGGCAGCGTCAAGGTCAACGTGCTCCAACAGGCCGGCGAGGCCGTCATCGAGGTCACGGACACGGGCATCGGGATCCCCGAATCCGAGCAGGAACGCCTCTTCCAGCGCTTCTTCCGCGCATCCTCGGCCAGTCAGCGCCACATCGCCGGCGTGGGCCTGGGGCTGAGCATCGTCCGCGCGATCGTCGAGGCGCACGGCGGGAGCATCGAATGCCACAGCCTCCAGGGCGCCGGCACCACCTTCCGGGTCCGGCTCCCGCTCGCCTCGCGGGCCGACCCCGCCGCCCGCCCCCCCGCCCCGCCCCGCCAGAACGGCGTGGCGGCGATGAGCATGCCCCATGACCGAAAAGGGATGGCCCTATGAACGTCGAGACATTCCAGTGGCAGCCGGCCAGCGGCTGGTCCGCCGACGCGCTCGAGGCCGGCGACTCGCCGCAGACGCTCGTGCTCGTCTTCGGGGACACCGCGGTCGCGGACGACCCCCGTCCGCTCGCCGAGCTCGCCGCGGCCTTCCCGCAGTCGAAGATCCTCGGCTGCTCGACCTCCGGGCAGATCCTCGACGCGGCGATCAGCGACGGCGGACTCGCCGTTGCGGTGGTCCGCTTCGACCACGGCCGGCTGCTCAGCGCCAGCGCCCCGCTGGCGGACGCGGCCGGCTCCTTCGCGGCCGGCCGCTCGCTCGCCGAGGAGCTGGCGGACCCGGAGCTGCGCTCGATCCTGGTCCTCTCCGACGGCCTGGGCGTCAACGGCAGCGAGCTGGTCCGGGGGCTGGGGAGCACGCTCCCCGACTCCGTGGTCGTCACCGGGGGGCTCGCCGGCGACGGCGACCGCTTCAGCAGGACCTGGGTGCTGGTCGACGGGGAGCCCCGCTCGGGCTGGGTGTCGGCGGTCGGGATCTGCGGCGCCGACGTGCTCGTCGGCCACGGCTCCCAGGGCGGCTGGAGCATCTTCGGGCCGGAGCGCCGGATCACGAGCTCCGACGGCAACGTTCTCTACGAGCTGGACGGCAAGCCGGCGCTCGCGCTCTACAAGAGCTACCTCGGCGAGCTGGCCACCGGCCTGCCGGCAACCGCCCTGCTGTTCCCGCTCGCGGTCCGCGCCGGCCGCGGGGACGAGCAGGTCGTGAGGACCATCCTCGCCGTGGACGAGGAGCGCCAGTCGATGACCTTCGCCGGCGACGTGCCCCAGGGAAGCCTCGCCCAGCTCATGATGGGCAACCTCGACAGGCTGGTCGCGGGCGCGGCGGAGGCCGCCACCGCCAGCGCCATGCCCCAGCGCCTGGGCTCCGACTCGCTGGCGATCGCCATCAGCTGCGTCGGCCGGCGCCTCCTGATGTCCGAGCGGACCGAGGAGGAGACCGCGGCCTCCCTGGCCGCCCTCCCCGCCGGCACGCGGCAGATCGGCTTCTACTCCTACGGCGAGCTGTCGCCCGGCGCGCACGGCTTCTGCGACCTGCACAACCAGACCATGACGATGACGACCATCGGCGAGGCGTAGGGGGGGCGAGCCGTTGGGCGAGCCGCCGGCGGGGCGGCTCGCGCCGGGTCCGGGCTCGGGGCACAATTGCCGCGTGAGCGGGCCGCTCGACATCGGCGAGGCCGTCGAGTACATCCTGGCCGAGCGCCCGGCCCTCGACGAGGGGCTGGTCTGGGCGGTGCTGATGGAGCTCGGCGAGCCGCCTGCGGCTGGGGCCGAGGCCCTCGCGCTCGAGATCGTCCGTCGGGCGCAGCCCGCCATCCGGCCGCGGGACGCCCGCGCCATCCTGCGCGAGTGGCGCGCCTACGCGTCGCTCGCCGAGACGGAGGACGACGAGGAGGAGTGGTGAGCCGCCCGCCCCGGGCCCCTCATTCGCGCTCGTCGTCCGGCGCCCGGTGCTCCAGCCCCCGGGCGGCGAGCGCCATGCGGATCGCCCCCAGCAGCTCCGGCTGCGAGAAGGGCTTCGCGACGTAGGCGTCCGCGCCGGCCGCCAGGCCCCGCTGCGCATCGGCCTCCCGCGCCCTGGCGGTGAGCAGCACCACCGGCAGCGCCGCGGTCGCCGGGTCGGCGCGCAGCCGCCGGCAGACCTCCAGCCCGTCGATGCCCGGCATCATCCAGTCCAGCAGCACCAGGTCGGGCTGGATCTCAGCCACGGCGGCGAGGCCCGACTCGCCGTCGACGGCCTCGTGGACGGTGACCCCGACCCGCGCCAGCCTGAACGCCACGAGCCCGCGGATGTCGTCGTCGTCCTCGACGACGAGCACTCTCAGCCCTGCTGGCGGATCGCTGGGCATCGGCTCCTCGGCAGCGGCGCCGGAGCGGCTCGGTCGGGCCCGGACCGCGGCCGGCTCGCGCCGGTGGGCTGCAGCAGTCGAGGACAAGGCCGGGGGGACCGGACGTGATCCTGTGATCTCCGGGTCGCGGATGCTGAAACCTGAAGGAAGCTTCGCAGCGCCCTGGCGGGCCTTCCCGAAACGGCCACTCAGCTCAGACCCCGCGCCGGCACCGCGACATCGCCCCGGCGATCGCCCGCCCCCGGGCCGCATACCCTCCGACGCTCACGTGGACGCCGTCCGGCGCCAGCCACCACGGGTTGCGGCGCACCATTCCGACCCAGTCGACGATCCGCAGGTTCGGGTGCCGGGCGGCCACGGCCGCGAGCGCGTCGTTGTAGCCCTGATAGGAGGCGCCGGCGGCCGGCGGGCGGACGATGCTCACCCAGATCACGCACCGGGCGGGCCCCGCGACCGCCACCGTCTCCCGCACCAGCGAGCGGAAGCTCGACACGAAGCGCGGATCGTCGTTCGTGCCGAGCTGGATGACCACGACCGGCTCCAGGGCCGCGCCCTGCGCGCGCACGAGCGCGACCCCGTCCTGAGCGTGGCGGCTCACGTCCACGTCCTCGCGCAGCGACCAGCGCGGGAGGCTGCGGCCGAGGTAGGGGGCGGTCCCCTCCGCCAGCGAGTCGCCCTCGACGAAGGCGCGGCGGGGCAGCACACCGCCGGCGACCGTCGGCGCAAGGAGCGTCGGCGCAGCCAGCGCGGCGGCCAATGAGACGACGGATCGGATCCTCATGCACAGCCTCTCCCGTGAGGGTGGAGCGGCCCCCATTCTTGCCCAGCCGAGGGCCGTCGGTAGGCTGGCCGCGTGCTCTTTCCGACCTCGACCTTCACGATCTTCTTCCTGATCGTGCTGCCGCTGAGCTGGCTCCTGATGAGCCGGCTGAAGCGCTGGCGCATCTTCATGCTGGCCGCCAGCTACGTCTTCTACGCCTGGTGGGACTGGCACTTCATCTTCCTGCTGGGCGCCTCGACGATCGTGAACCAGGTGCTCGGGGTCGCGATCCACCGGGAGGATCGCCAGCGGCGTCGGAAGGCGCTCCTGCTGCTGGCCGTCGCCTTCAACCTGGGGCTGCTCGGCTACTTCAAGTACTACGACTTCTTCGTCACGTCGGCGCAGAACGCGCTCACCCGGCTGGGGCTGGAGGTCTCCCCGTCGATCGCCTCGATCACGCTGCCGGTGGGGATCTCGTTCTTCACCTTCCAGGCGCTGAGCTACGTGATCGACATCTACCGGCGCACCTTCGAGCCGGTCAGCTTCGGCAAGTTCGCGGTCTACCTCTCCTTCTTCCCGCACCTGGTCGCCGGGCCGATCGTGCGGGCGTCCGAGTTCCTGCCGCAGCTCGAGACCCGGCGCGACCCGCGCCGGGTCGACGCAGGCCGGGCCTTCATGCTGATCCTGAGCGGGCTCTTCCTGAAGGTCGTGGTCGCCAACTACCTGGCGACCCACATCGTGGACGACGTCTTCGGGTCGCCGGAGGTCCACTCCTCGCTCGAGGTGCTGGTCTCGATCTACGCCTACGCGGTGCAGATCTTCGCGGACTTCTGCGGCTACACGAACATGGCGATCGGGCTCGCGCTGCTGCTGGGCTTCGTGTTCCCCCAGAACTTCAACGCGCCCTACACCGCGACCTCGCTCCAGGACTTCTGGCGGCGCTGGCACATGACGCTCTCGCGCTGGCTGCGCGACTACCTCTACATCCCGCTCGGGGGCAACCGGAAGGGCCCGAGCCGGACGTACGTGAACCTGATGCTGGTGATGCTCCTGGGCGGCCTCTGGCACGGCGCGGCCTGGACCTTCGTCGTCTGGGGCGGCATCCACGGCGCCGGCCTCGCCGTGGAGCGGCTCGTCTCCCAGTGGCGGTACCGCCACGGCCGGGCCGATCCGCCGGACACCCGCGGCCGCCGGATCGTGAAGCGCCTGGTCGTCTTCCACGTCGTCTGCCTGGCCTGGGTCTTCTTCCGCGCCGACTCGTTCGGCAAGGCCTGGGACATGCTGGGGCGGCTCGTCGCCGACTGGAGCGCACCCTCGCCGCTGGTCACGGCCGGAGTGCTCGTGGCCGTCGCCTTCGGAATCGGCGTGCAGTACGTTCCGGGGCGCGTGCTCGGATCCCTGATCTCCGGCTTCTCGCGGCTGTCGCCGGTCGCCCAGGCCGCCGTCCTGGGCGTGGCGCTGATGGTCACGAACGCGATGGGGCCGCAGGGCGTGGCGCCCTTCATCTACTACCAGTTCTAGCCGCAGGGACCCGCCGATGGCCCGCTCGACGGAGACCCGCACGCGGTCCGGCGCACAACACGGAGCCGGCGCGGCCCGGCGCGAGCCGCCCCGGACGCGGCCGATCGAGGGCACCGACCGGCGGCCGCTGCCCGCCGGGAAGGTGATCCTGGTGGCGGTGCTCGCGATCGCGATCGGGGCCCTCCTGAACGCCAACGGCCTGCGCAAGACCGCCCAGATCCAGTCCGCGGGCTGGCAGCGCGACCTGGCGCTTGCGCTCACGCAGCCCCTCGCGGACCTGAGCCACGCGCTCTACCTCGACCGCCCGCGCCAGTGGCTCAAGGAGGCGCTCGGCCGGGGCGCGGACGACCGGATCGTCAGGAGCATCACGCTGCCGGCCCCCGGGGGGGCCACCGGACCGGGCGGGGGCCCGTCCCGGGTGCCGAGGCCCCAGGCCAAGCCGGTCTTCAGCCCCGCAAAGCCCCTGCGCGTCTGGATCGCGGGCGACTCGCTGGTGGTCGTCCCCGGACAGTCGCTGCTGCAGCTGGTGGCGAGGAACCGCGTGATGAAGCCCGCCGGGGAGATCGACGGGCGGGTGGCGACCGGGCTCACCCGTCCGGACGTCTTCGACTGGTTCGACCACGTGCGGGCCCAGATGCGGACGCTGCGCCCGACGGCGGTGGTGGTCAGCTTCGGCGCCAACGACGGCCACAACTACATGACGGGGCTGCCGGCCGGCGTCTCGATCGGGACCCTCGGCAGCCCGTCGTGGACGCGCGAGTACGCGCGCCGGGTGGGCGGGTTCATGGACCTGGTGATCCAGCGCGGCGGCTACCTGTTCTGGATCGGCGCGCCGATCGCCCGCAGCCCGACCCAGAGCCGCTCCTTCGCCACCATCGACCGGATCGTCCGGCGCGAGGCGGACAAGCGCACGCGGGCCTACTTCATCGACACCGCCTCGCTGCTCTCGCCGGGCGGCAGCTTCGAGGAGTACCTCCCGAACGCGCAGGGCGAGCTGATCCGGGTCCGCGCAGCGGATGGCGTCCACTTCGCGCCGGCCGGCGGCGACCGCGTGGCGGCGAAGGTGCTCGAGAGCTTCCGCCAGGCCTTCGACCTGACCAGCTGGCAGCGGAGAGCGACGCCGCGGCCCGCCGCGGAGCAGCCTGCCCGATCGATCGGTTGACCGCGTCGCGGGGACCGTACTAGCGTCGCCCCCGCCACGCAGGCGAGGCGCATCTCCTCTGGGCGCACGCACCGGCGAGACACCACGGTGGGCCGGAAGCCCCCAGGGAGGAGGGTGATGCGACGGGCCCGGGCCGGCACGGCCGTTCTCGCCGTCCTCGCGCTCCTGCTGGCCGCGGCGGCGAGCGCGGCATCCCCCACCGTGTCGCGCTTCCCCCGCCTGCAGATCGACGGCCCGCAGGTGGACCGCCCGCCGGCGGCCGCCGCCGCCCGCCGACCGGTGCCGATGATGGTGCAGCTGCGCGAGCCGCCGGTGGCGGTCCACCAGGCGCGCGCCGGGATGCGCGGGACGCGACTGACGCCGTCCGGCCGCGCGGCGATCCGCGCTCGCCTGCGCCGCGCGCAGCGCGCCCTGCTGCCGAGGCTGCGGGCGCTCGGCGCTCGGCCGCTGGCCGGCTACCAGGACGCCTACGATGGGATCAGGGTCTCGGTCGCCCCGGCCCGAGTGCCGCTGCTCGAGGCGCTGCCGCAGGTGCTCGCCGTACGGCCGCTGCGGGTCTTCCGGCTGGAGACGGATCGCAGCGTGCCGTTCATCGGCGCCCCCGCGGCCTGGGCCGATCTCGGCCTCACCGGCGCGGGGATCCGGCTCGCCATCGTGGACGGGGGCATCGACTACTACCACGCCGACCTCGGCGGCTCCGGGAACCCCGCCGACTTCGCGGCCGACGACGGCCGCACCATCGGCACTCCGGCGTTCCCGAACGCGAAGGTCACCGGCGGCTACGACCTGGTCGGCGACGCCTACGATCCCTCGGCGCCGGCGGGCTCGCCGGCCGCCACGCCGCAGCCCGACCCCGACCCGCTGGACTGCGCCGGCAACGGTCACGGGACCCACGTGGCCGGGATCGCCGCGGGCAGCGGCGTCCTTGCGGACGGCACCCCCTACGGCGGTCCCTACGACGCCGCCTCGCTCGCCGGCCGGAGCTTCGCGGTCGGCCCGGGGGTCGCGCCCGGGGCCACGATCGTCGCCTACCGGGTCTTCGGCTGCTCGGGCCAGTCGGACGCCATCGTCGACGGCATCGACCGGGCCGTCCGCGACGGCGTCGACGTCCTCAACCTCTCGCTCGGGAGCGGCTTCGGCCGAGCCGACGACCCGGCCGCGGTCGCCGCCGACAACGCCGCGGCGGCCGGCGTCGTGGTGGTCGCGGCCGCGGGCAACTCCGGCCCGGCGAGCTACGTGGTCTCCTCGCCCTCGACCGCCGCCGGGGCGATCTCGGTCGCCTCGGTCGATTCCGTCGCCACCCTGCCGGGCGCACGGGTCGCCGGCCCCGCGCTCGCCGCGCTCGAGGGCCTCGACGCCAACGAGGTGGGGCTCGCGTCCCCGGTGACCGGGACGCTGCGGGTGCTGCGGGCCGGGCCGGACGCCATCGCGCTGGGCTGCGAGGAGGCCGAGTACGCGGGCGTGCAGCCGGGGGACGTGGTGGTGACGATGCGCGGAAGCTGCCCCCGCAGCGCGCGCCCGGTGAGGGGCCAGGCTGCCGGGGCCGCCGCGGTGATCATGGTCAACGACACGTCGGACCTTCCGCCGGTCGAGGGGCCGATCCCCGGCGTCGACATCCCCTTCCTCGGGATCGGCGCCGGGGCCGCGCCGGCGCTCCTCGCCGCCGACGGCACCCAGGTCACCGTGTCGGCGACCGGCCCCGTCGCGAACCCCAGATTCCGCGCCGTCGCGCCGGAGAGCTCCGCCGGGCCCCGGAGCGCGGACTCCGCCGTGAAGCCCGACGTCGCCGCGCCGGGTGTCGCGATCCGGTCCGCAGGCGCCGGGCTCGGAACGGCGGGCATCCGCCTCTCCGGCACCTCCATGGCCGCCCCCCACGTGAGCGGCGTCGCCGCCCTGGTGCTGCAGGGCCACCCGGGCTGGGCGCGGGCCGCCCGTCCCGGACTGGTGAGAGCGGCGATCATGAACACCGCCGACGCCGACCTGGCCGGGGGCGACCCCGACCCGCGCCTCGTGGGCGCGGGCATCGTGCGGGCCCGTCGGGCGGCCGACACGGTCGCCTCCGCGACCACCGGGCCGCTCGACGCCAGCCTGTCGTTCGGGTTCGCCGAGCTCTCCGCGGCGTACTCGGCCACCAGGACCGTCACCATCGCCAACGCCGGCGCGGTGCCGATCGACTACGCGCTCGCGCCCTCGTTCGCCGGCGGGCCGTCGGCCGCGACGGTGACGATCTCCCCGAACCAGGTCACGGTGCCGCCGGGCGGACGCGTCGGGGTGCAGGTGACGCTCGCCCTCGGCGCCTCCGCCGTCGCGTCGCTGACCGGCGCCGAGGATCAGTCCGGCGCCCTCCCCGCGATCGCCGGCGCGGTCACTGCGACCCCGACCTCGGCCGGCCCCGGCGTCTACCCGCTGCGGGTCCCGTTCCTGCTGGTGCCGCGAGGGCTCTCGGATCTGACCGTGGCCTCGCGCACCGACACCCCGCGGGGCGGACGGGCCATCACGACCCTGCTCCTGGAGAACCACGGCATCCACGCGGGCGGCGTCGACGTCTTCGCCTGGGGGCTGGCCGACCCCGCCGACACGCCGGGCGGGGCGGACCTGCGGGCCGTGGGCGCAGCCACCCTGCCAGGGGCCGCGCTCGGCGCCGACCCCGCGGACCGCGGGATCGTCTTCGCCGTGAGCCTGCACGGCCGCGTGTCCAACGCAGCCGAGCTGGCCGTCGAGATCCCGATCGACACCGACGGCGACGGCCGGGCCGATTTCCTGGTCGTCGGCGCCGACTCGGGCGCCGTGCTGAACGGCAGCCCGAACGGGCGCCCGGGCGCGTTCACCTTCAGCGCCGACGGCAACCTGGTCGACGCGCGCGCCGCCCAGGCGCCGCTCGACGGCTCGGTCGTGCTCCTGCCGACGCTGGCCAGCGACCTCGGCCTGCGGCCCCCGGACGCCAGCGGCGGCGGCGGCGTCATCGGGTACGGCGCGAGCGTGACGTCGCAGGGTGGCCGGGGGCCGGTGCTCGACGCCGTCAGCGGGCGTGCGGCGCTCGATCCGTACGCGCCGGCGATCGCGCAGGGCCAACACCTCGCCCTGGCGCCCGGCGGGCGGGCGACCGTGGAGCTCGCGGTCGACGCCGGCCTGCCCGCCGCCGGACGGCCGCTCGGCTGGCTCCTCGTGTCCCCGAACGACGCCGCCGGACCGGGCCAGGGCGAGGAGGTTCCGCTCGGCTGAACGGGCGGTACGATGGCCCCGTGAAGGTCGACCCGCGCCGGTTCGAGGAGCTCGTCGCGACGGCGCTCGACGACGTGCCCGAGCCCTTCGCCTCGGCGCTGGGCGGGGTCGCCGTCGTCGTGGAGCGGCGCGCGCCGCCCGAGGACCCGGACCTCTACGGGCTCTACCTGGGCGCCCCGCTCACCGATCCGGAGTCGGCCATCGGTTTTCCGCCGCCGCGCATCGCGATCTACATGGAGCCGCTCGTCAGCGACTGCGCGAGCGAGGCCGAGGTGGTGGAGGAGGTGCGCATCACCGTGCTGCACGAGCTCGGCCACCACCTCGGCATGGACGAGGACCAGCTCGACCGCCTCGGCTACGGGTAGGCGCCGGCATGGCGCGGGTCGTCGTCTCCGCGCGCCTGCCGGACCCGACGGCCGCCCAGCGCCTGCGGGCGGCCGGCCATGAGGTGCTGCTGCGGGACGATCCGCGGCCGGCGGCCCCGGAGGAGCTCCTCCGCCTGACCGCCGGGCGCGAGGGGCTGCTCGCGATGCCGGTCGACCGCATCGACGCGAGGCTCCTCGATGCCCGGCCCGAGCTGCGCTTCGTCGCGAACTTCGGCGTCGGCCACGACAACGTCGACGTGGACGCCGCGACCGCCCGCGGCGTGCTCGTGACCAACACCCCGGGCGTGCTGTCGGAGGCGGTGGCCGACCACTGCGTGGCGCTCGTGCTGGCGGCGGCGCGGCGGGTGGTCGAGGGCGACCGGCTGACCCGCGCCGGCGGCTGGACCGGCTTCTCCACCGACCTGCTGCTCGGCATCGACCTGAGCGGCGCGACGGTCGGCCTGGTGGGCCTGGGCCGGATCGGCACCGCGGTCGCCCGCCGGCTGGTGCTGGGCTTCGGGATGCGCGGGCTCTACGCGGGGCGCAGCGCCAGGCCGCAGCTGGAGGCGGAGCTCGGGCTCCGGCGGGCGGAGCTCCACGAGCTGCTCGCGCGCTCGGACGTGGTGACGCTCCACCTGCCCCTGACCGAGCAGACCCGGGGGCTGATCGGCGCCCGCGAGCTGGCGGCGATGCGCGAGGGCGCGGTACTGGTCAACGTCGCGCGGGGGCCGATCGTGGACGAGCCGGCCCTCCTGGAAGCGCTTCGCGACGGCCGCATCCGCGCGGGCCTGGACGTCTTCGACCACGAGCCGCTGCCGCCCGGGCATCCGCTGCTCGCGCTCGAGACGGCGGTCCTCACGCCGCACATCGCGAGCGCCGGGCGACGCAGCCGCGCGGCCATGGCGGCCCTCGCGGTGCACAACCTGCTCGAGATGCTGGCCGGCCGGCGCCCGCCGAACCTGGTGAACCCGGAGGCCTGGACGACGCCCGCCTGAGGGGCCGTCAGTGGTGGTGCGGCGCCTCGCAGTCGGCGTGGTGGCAGTGGCACTCGCCGGCCGCTCCGGCCCCCTCGCACCAGGCAGAGCAGTATTCGCCGCCGGCCTCGGCGGGGCAGGTACACGGTCCGTGCGCGCAGGTGGCCATGACAGGGCTCCCGGATCGGGGACGCCCTGCAGCGTAGTGAACGATCCCCGGCCGTTCGCCGGCGTACGCCCACGCCGCACGCCTCGCCGGCTCCGCTACCGGCTCACCACCACGCCCACGCTCGAGGCGACGCCCCGGGCCGGCGGCAGCCCGGGGCGCAATGTGACCTGGTAGACGCCGGAGGGCAGCGGACGCCCGCGCGCCCAGCCGGTGAGGCGGAGGCTGTTGAGGCCGGCCCGGCCGGCGACCCGAGCAGACACCAGCGGCCGGCCCCCTCCCGCCGGCCGGACGGCCAGCGCGATCGCCCCGGGAGCGCTCAGGACGAAGCGGATCTCGATCCCCTCCCCCCCGCGGCAGCGCCCGGCCGGCGGGAGGCCGACCGGGAGCGGCGCCCGGCAGCCGCCCGCCGGGACCAGCGGACGCAGCCGCGCCGGCAGCGCCGCCAGCCTGCGCAGCCCGGGCGCCACCGGCCGGGGCGCCGCCTGGGCCGGCGCGGCGCGGGGCGCGGCGGGGGGGCCGACGGCGAGGTCGCGGCTGACGCGGGCGACGTTGCCGAGCGCGTCGATCCCGACCAGCGTGACCGGATACACGCCCGGTGCGTCGTAGACGTGGCCCACCGCCGGGCCCGCGACGCTGACGCCGTCGCCGAAGCTCCAGAGCGGGCCGCCGGGCATTCCTGCCCAGGCATCGAACGCCGTGGCCGCGAAGCTCGCAAGCTCCCCCGCGGTCGCGGCGGCGGGCAGGGTGAGCTCGCGAAGCACGGGCGGGGCGGCGTCCTCGGCGACCGCCTGGACCGCCCCGGCGAGCGACCAGACAGCGGCCGCGTCGCCGGCCCGGTCGCCGGCGAGATCGGG
This sequence comes from Miltoncostaeaceae bacterium, assembly GCA_033856495.1. Taxonomy (GTDB): domain Bacteria; phylum Actinomycetota; class Thermoleophilia; order Miltoncostaeales; family Miltoncostaeaceae; genus JAWVEW01. The sequence goes on from JAWVEW010000218.1 coordinate 13,953, forward strand.
CGGCGCCGCCGGGTCCGCCTCGGGGGCCACCGTGACCGCCGGCATCCCCGCGCCGGCGGCCGGCCGGCGCGCGCCGAGCAACGCGCTCGCCGAGGCGCCCGGAGGCCGCCAGACGAAGGTCGCGACGGCGTTGCCGGCGGCGTCGACCGCCAGGCGCCCGCCGGGCTGAACGCTCGAC
>JAWVEW010000219.1:0-16343 GCA_033856495.1 Miltoncostaeaceae bacterium
GCGCGCGGGTTCACCACCACCGCGACGGGGGTCAGGTCGAAGCGTTGCGTCGCCCCGGCGGCCGGCATCAGCGGCCGGCCGCGGCCAGCGCCGCCCGGTAGGCGGCGTTCCTGGACGCCGCGCCGAAGGCGGCCGCGGCCTCGGCGGTCAGCGCCGGGCTCACGCCCGCCTCGAGCAACACCCGCAGGCCCCGCTGGAGCGCCTCCGGGGTGGGCTCGCGCGGGGCGGCCGGACCGAGGACGACCGTCACCTCGCCCCGGGGCGGCTCGGCCAGCGCGGCCGCGACCTCGGCGGCGCTCCCGCGCAGGACCTGCTCGTGCAGCTTGGTGAGCTCGCGGCAGACGGCGACCGGGCGCTCCGGCTCCCGCTCGGCGAGCTCGGCGAGGAGGGATCCCACCCGCCGCGGGCTCTCGAACCCGACGATCGTGGCCGGGAACGGGGCGAGCTGGTCGAGCAGCCGGCGCCGGTCGGCCGCGCGGCGGGGGAAGAAGCCGACGAACACGAACGGCTCGGGCGGCAGCCCCGACGCCACCAACGCCGTCTCCACGGCGCTCGCCCCCGGCAGCACGGTCACCGCCACGCCGGCCTCGACGGCGGCCCGGACGATACGGGCGCCGGGGTCGCTGATTCCCGGCATGCCGGCATCGCTCACCAGGACCACGCGCTGGCCCGCCCGGGCGCGGCGCACCAGGTCCGCGGCGCGGGCCGCCTCGTTGTGCTTGTGCGCCGGCAGCATCGGCGCCGTCGAGCCGGCGTGGCGGAGGAGCACCGCGGTGCGGCGGGTGTCCTCGCAGGCCACCACGTCGGCGTCGCGGAGCGCCGCGGCGGCCCGGGGCGACAGGTCGCCGAGGTTTCCGATGGGCGTGGCCACGACGACGAGGCCTCCGAGCCGGTCGGCCGTCGGGTGCGGCTCGTCGCTCACCCGGCGCGCTCCCGGGCCAGCAGCGCCGCCCCCACGATCCCCGCCTCGTTGCCGAAGCCGGCCTGCAGGACGGGCGCCGCCGCGTTCGGCGGCAGGGCCCTGCGCCGGTACTCCTCGCGCGCCGGGCGCAGCAGCACCTCGCCCGCCTCGCCCACGCCGCCTCCCACCACGAGCGCCTCGGGGTTGAAGACGTTCGCCAGGCTCGCGAGGCCGGCGCCGAGATGGCGCGCGGCCCGCTCGACGACCTCGAGCGCCTCCGGCTCCCCCGCTCGGGCCAGCGCCATCAGCGCCGGCGCCCGCAGCTGCCCTCCCTCGCGGCGGGCCGCCGCGGCCAGCGCCCCCTGCGGCCGGCGCTCGGCCAGGGCGCGCGCGTCGCGGGCGATCGCGGTGCCGCTGGCCATGGTCTCCAGGCAGCCCCGGCTGGGGCACCGCCCCTGGCAGGGCGGGCCGTCCGCCTGGACGACGACGTGGCCGAGCTCGGCCCCGCTGCCGCGGGATCCCCGGAACGGCTGCCCGTCGATGATCACCCCGCCGCCGATCCCGGTGCCGATGGTCAGCAGCACCACGTGGGCGAGCCCGCGCGCCGCGCCGGCCCGCTGCTCGGCGAGCGCGGCCAGGTTCGCGTCGTTGTCGATCGCGACCGGCAGGCCGAGCCGTTCCTCGAGGAGAGCGACGACGTCGACGTCGGCCAGGTCCGCGTTGACGCTCATCAGGACGCGCCGGCTGACGTGGTCGATGAGCGAGGGGACGCCGACGCCCACCGCCACGACGGGCTCCGGGGCGCAGGCCGCGAGCCGGCCGACGATCCCCGCCAGGGCGTCGATCAGCGCGCGCGCGCCCTGCGGGGTGGGGCAGCGGAGCACCGCCAGCGGGCGCGGCTCCCGGCCCACGAGGCCGGCGGCCAGCTTGGTGCCGCCGATGTCCACTCCCACGACCACCAGACCCTCGCTCCGCCGCCGCCGCCGCGGGCGACGCTAGCATTGCCGCCGCATGCCAACCTCCGCCAAGCCCTACCGGCGCTTCCGGGCGCGCGGACGGGGGCCCGGCGACGGCGGCCTGGACCAGCTGCGCGCCCTCACGTCCGCCCGGGCGGCGGGGGCCACGCGCGGCCGCCCGCCCTCGCCGCGCCCCGCGAGGCGATCCCAGTCGCCGCCTCCGCCGAGCCGCCCCCGCCCGCCGCGCCGCCCGGCCCCGGCCGCCGGCGCCCCTGCGCCCCGGCGACGCCTCTGGTCGCTGCGGGGCATCGGCGTCCTGGGCTGGACCTGGCGCGTCGTCGCGCTGCTGGTGGTGGCGCTGCTGGTCTGGGGCGGGCTGGGCTACTGGGCGATCAGCAATGCCGACCGGGTGGCGAACTCGCGCGTGACGCCGGCCGCGCGCCACGCGCTCAGCCCCGGCGGCGGCATCCTCGGCAACCCGCAGAACATCCTCATCGTCGGCTCCGACGCGCGCCCCGGGGAGCGCGCGGCCCGCGCCGACACCATCATGGTGATGCGGACCGACCCCGACTCGGGGCGCATCAAGTACCTCTCCGTGCCGCGCGACTTCCGCGTCGAGCTGCCCCGTCTCGGCGGGGAGAAGATCAACGCGGCCCTCTTCTTCTACGGGCAGCCGGGGATCATCGGGGCGGTGCGGCGGCTCACGGGCCTGCCGATCCACCACATCATCGTGATCCGCTTCCAGGGGCTCGCCCGGCTCGTGGACGAGCTGGGCGGCGTGACCGTGAACAACCCCACGGCGCTGGTGAACTGCCCCTACCCGGGCGGCATCGGGGTGAGCTTCCCGAAGGGCCCGATCCACCTGAACGGCGAGCGGGCGCTGCAGTACGTGCGGGTGCGCAAGTGCGACAGCGACCTGCAGCGGGCGGCCCGCCAGCAGCTGGTCATGAGCGCGCTGAAGGGGCAGGTCGTCTCGCTGGGAAGCCTCTACCGGGCGCCCTGGCGCGCCGCGGCGGTCGTGCGCTCCATCGGCACCGACCTGAGCGCGTCCGACCTGATCAAGCTGGGCTGGCTCCAGGCCCGCCTGAAGCAGGACCCGCGCGACCGGATGGTGCTCGCCGGCCAGCCGCAGACGATCGGCGGCATCTCCTACATCGTGGGGCTGCCGGACCAGGACGAGCAGCAGCTGGCGAGGTTCGTCGCGAAGGGCTGACCGGCCCGGGCCTGCAGGGGCCGGCGCGGCCCCCGGATCAGGCGCGGCCCGGCTCCGCCGGCGCCTCGACGCGCCGGAACGGCTCGCGCCCGGGGGGCTGGCGGGGCGTGGGAAGCTCGGGCGCCGGCGGGATGGGCAGCGTCACGGGCTGCCCCTCCGCGATGGTGAGCGGCTGCCCGTGGTGCGCCGTGGTCAGGGCCTCGCCGTCCAGCACCTCGTAGGTGGCCTGGCCGCGCAGCACCTCCACCCGCAGGCGCCGGCCCCGGAAGGCCAGCCGGAACGTCAACCGGGTCAGCGTCTTCGGCAGCCGGGGGGCGAACGTGAGCCGCCCGCCGTGGTCGCGCATGCCGCCCAGACCCGCCACCGCGGCCGTCCAGGCGCCGGCCAGCGAGGCGATGTGGACCCCGTCGCGGGTGTTGTGCTGGACGTCGTGGAGGTCCATCAGCGCCGCCTCCCCGAGATAGGCGTACGCGAGGTCCAGGTGGCCGACCTCGGCCGCCACGACGGCCTGTGTGCAGGCCGACAGCGAGGAGTCGCGCACCGTCAGCGGCTCGTAGTAGTCGAAGTCCCTCAGCTTCTCCGCGGCGCTGAACGAGTCGCCGCACAGGTGCAGCGCCAGCACGAGGTCGGCCTGCTTGATCACCTGCTTGCGATAGAGGTCGAAGTAGGGGTAATGCAGCAGGAGGGGGTAGCGGTCCGGCGGGGTGGACCCGAAGTCCCAGACGGCGTGGAGCGTGAACTCCTCCGACTGGGGATGGACCCCGAGCTTGGGGTCGTCGGGGATCACCATCGCCGCGGCGGCCGCCAGCCAGGCGGCCGGCTCGCCGGGATGGACCCCCAGCTCGGCCGCCCGGACCCCGTCGCGCGCCACCGAGTCCGCCGCGGCGCGAAGGTTCCGCTGCGCCATCAGGTTCGTGTAGACGTTGTTGTCGACGAGGGCGCTGTACTCGTCGGGGCCCGTCACCCCGTCGATGCGGAAGCCGCCGCGGCCGTCGTGGTGGCCCAGCGAGAGCCACAGGCGCGCCGTCTCCACCAGCAGCTCGAGCCCGATCTCACGCTCGAACTCCGTGTCGCCGGTCACCGCGAGGTAGCGGATCAACGCGTCCGCGATGTCGGCGTTGACGTGGAACGCCGCCGTGCCCGCCGGCCAGTAGCCCGAGCACTCCTCGCCGTGGATCGTCCGCCACGGAAAGGCAGCGCCGCGCAGCCCCAGGAGCTGCGCCCGCTCGCGGGCGAGGCCGATCGTCTCGTGGCGCCAGCGCAGCGCGTCGCCGGCGGCCTTGGGCAGCGTGTAGGTGAGCAGCGGCAGCACGAAGGTCTCGCTGTCCCAGAAGGCGTGGCCGTCGTAACCCGGCCCGGTCAGCCCCTTGGCCGGGATCGCGCGCCCCTCCGCCCGCGCGCCCGCCTGCAGCACGTGGAAGAGCGCGAAGCGCACGGCCTGCTGGATCTCGTCGTCGCCCTCGACCTCCACGTCCGCACAGCGCCAGAACTGGTCCAGGAACCCCCGCTGGGCCGCGACCAGCCCTTCCCAGCCGGTGTGGCTGGCCTCGGCCAGCGCGGCTCCGACCTGGGCGCGCATCGCCGGCAGCGAGCGCTGACTGGACCAGCCGTAGGCCACGAACTTCACGATCCGCAGCCGCTGCCCCGGCTCGAGGTTCGCGGCGACGGTCAAACGCCCGATGTCCTCGTAGCTCTCGGAGCTCCAATCGGTGCCCTCCGGACCCTCGATCAGGTGGTCCATGGCCGCGGCCACCCGCTGCCCGCTGCTCCGGGTTCGGTGCACCAGCACCGCGCGGGTCAGGTGGTTCGCGTAGTACTCGCAGACGAGCGGGGAGGACAGCGCGGCCGCGGCCCGCGGGTCGCGCTCCGCCAGCAGCTGCGGCAGGGGCTCGTTGGCCACGAGCTCGGACTGCGCCACCACCCTGGTGGAGGCCCCCAGCGGCTCCACCTCCCAGAGGATGGCCGCCACCGCGCGCTGCGCGAACGAGACCAGCCGGGTGGAGGTGATCCTCACCCCCTGGCCCGCGGGCGAGCACCACTCGACCGTGCGGCGCAGCACGCCGTCCCGAAGGTCGAGCTCCCGCTGGTGCACGAGCAGGTGGCCGTAGCGCACGTCGAAGGGCTCGTCGTCGACCAGTGCCCTGATGATCTTGCCGTCGGTGACGTTGACGACGGTCTGGCCGGCCTCCGGGTAGCCGTAGCCGGCCTCCGCGTAGGGCAGCGGCCGCAGCTCGTAGACGCCGTTGAGGTACGTGCCCGGCACGACGTGCGGCTCGGCCTCGTCGAGGTTGCCGCGAAGGCCGACGTGGCCGTTGGAGAGCGCGAAAATGGACTCGGTCTGGGCCAGCACGTCGAGGTCCAGGCCGTCCTCCCGGATCGTCCAGGGATCGACTCGGAACCCCGGGTGGAGGATCACGCTCCCCCCAACAGTTCCGCCAGGTCGCTCACGACGATGTCGGCGCCGCTGGCGAGCAGCGCCTCCCGCTGGCCGACCCGGTCCACCCCGACGACGAAGGCGAAGCCGCCGGCCCGGCCGGCCGCCACGCCGGCCAGCGAGTCCTCGAACACGGCGGCGTGCGCCGGCGCCGTCCCGAGCGCCTCGGCGCCGGCCAGGAAGGTGTCGGGGGCGGGCTTGCCGCGCAGGCCGCGCTGCTCGGCGGCGACCCCGTCGATCACCGCGTCGAAGAGGTGCTCGATGGCCGCCGCCCGCAGCACCTCGCGGCAGTTGCTGCTGGAGGACACGACGGCGGTGCGCAGCCCCGCCTCCCGCACGGCCTCCACGTAGCGGACCGAGCCCTCGTAGGCGTCCACGCCGCGCTCGGCGATCATCCGCTGCACCAGCTCGTTCTTGCGGTCGCCGAGCCCGATCACGGTCTCGGCCCCCTCCTGCGACCTGTCGCCCGGCTGGCCCTCCGGCAGCGCGATGCCGCGCGAGGCGAGGAACGAGCGCACGCCGTCCGCCCGGGGCCTGCCGTCGACGTAGCGGGCGTAGTCCGCCGGCGTGAAGGGCACGTACGGCTCGCCGGTGCGCCGCGCCCGCTGCCGCAGGTACTCGTCGAGCATCAGCTCCCAGGCGGCTGCGTGGACGACCGCCGTCCGGGTCAGGACGCCGTCCAGGTCGAAGAGACACGCCTGCACCGCGTCCGGGAGGCCGAGCACCGCGACAGGATAGCCGTGGGCTCAGATCGCGATCTGCCGCCCGACCCCCCGCTCGCGGGCGGCCGCCAGCACCAGGGCGGCGGCGGCCGCGTCCTGCACCGCCACCCCGACCGACTTGTAGAGCGTGATCTCCTCGGGGCCGGTCCGGCCGGGGCGCGTCCCGTTCACCAGCTCGCCGATCTCGGCGCGGACGTGCTCCGCGTCGATCAGCCCGTCGCGGATGGGCCATGCGAGATCGTTCGGGCCCGACGGGAAGGGCGCGAGCGCAGCGGCCCGCTACTCCACCACCCCCACCGAGACCCCCACCGTGCCGTCGTCGAGCTCGCGGCCGCCCGGGTTGTCCCCCACCGAGTTGACGTGCACGCCCGGCGCGAGCCATTCGCGCCGGACCACCGGCTCCGGCGAGTGGGTCGTCGCGCACACGATGTCCGCTCCCCGGACGGCCTCCTCGTACGACGCCGCCGGCCGGGCGGGCAGCCCGGAATCGCGTGCCAGCTCGTCCGCGAGCGCGGCGGCCTTCGCGGCGTCCCGTCCGGCGACGCGGATGTCGTCGATCGCCCGCACCCGGGGGATGGCCCGAGCGTGGGCGCGCGCCTGGACCCCGGTGCCGATGATCGCCAGCGTCGAGGCGTCGGGGCGGGCGAGCAGGCGGGTCGCGAGCGCCGATCCGGCCGCGGTCCGCACGGCCGTGATGTAGGCGGCGTCCATGAGGGCCACGGGCTCGCCGCTCTCCGGATCGAAGACCAGGATGGCGCCCTGGTGGGTCGGCAGCGGCCCTCCCGCGTTCTCCGGGAAGACCGACATCAGCTTGGCGGCGAGCGCGCCCAGCGAGGGCACGTGGCTCACCATCGCCGCGAGAAAGGCGTCGCGTCCGGGAACGAGCGCCGCCATGCGCCCCGGCATCGAGACGCGACCCTCGCTGAGGTCGCTCATCGCGGCGCCCAGGGCGTCGACCAACTGGTCCAGGTCCAGCAGCGCCTGGACCTCCGCCCTGTCGATGATCAGCACGAGCCCATCCTCGCGCCGGCGATCGGGGGTCGCAAGGGCAAGCCCCGGGCCTCGCGCTCGGCCGCCGTCACCGCATAGGGTCAGGGGACCCGACACCGAGGAGTCACCATGGCAGTCGCACGCGTCGTGAAATGGACAGGCGGGAACGTTGATGCGGTACGGGCGGCGATGCAGGAGGTCGCGGCGATGGCGGGAGAGGGCCCGCCGGAGGGGGTGCCCGCGACGGGGTTCACGCTGCTCGTGGGCGACGACGGCTCCGTGATCGCCGTCTCCTTCTTCGCCAACGAGGAGGACATGCGGGTCGGCGATAAGGCCCTGAACGAGATGAGCCCGCCCGGCGACGGGTTCGGCACCCGCGGCCCGGTCGAGTTCTACGAAGTGATGGTCGACCTCAGGACGTAGCGGGTACCGGCGCCAGCCGGCGCGCGAGGTAGTCCGCCCGGAGCAGCAGCCCGGCCGGGGCCTCGGCGAGGAGGCGGTCGAGGCGCTCGCGGTCGGCGCGGACAAGCGTACGCGCCAGCGCCTCCTCCACCGGGGCGAGGAGCACCGCGCGGCCCGCCACGCGCGCCTCGCCCGCGAACGTGCGCTGGAGCGTGAAGTCCGGGTCGAGCCGCCCGCCGGAGCCGTCGAGCGCGAGGTCGGCGGAGAGGTCCACGCCGACGCCGGCGATCGCGCCGCGGGCGCGCAGGGACCGGGCGCCGCCGCCGGCCTCGGGCCGCAGGACGAGCCCGAGGGCCGCCGCCGCGGCCGGGGCGTCCGCCGCCGCGCACTCGATGTCGAGGTCCGCAGGCCGGCGTCCGAAGCCGGCCAGCGCGCGGGCCGCGCTGCCGGTCAGGAGCCACGTCACGCCGGCCCGCTCGAGCCGTGCGGCGACCGCGATCAGGGCCGCCAGGGGCCGCGGCGGCAGCCGGGGGGCGGTTTGTACACTGGCCGGGTGTCCGACGGCCGCTTCTACGTCACCACCCCGATCTACTACGTGAACGGCGAGCCGCACATCGGCCACGCCTACACGACGATCATGGCCGACGTCGCGGCGCGCCATCATCGCCAGCGCGGCGAGGAGGTCTTCTTCCTCACCGGCACCGACGAGCACGGCGCCAACGTGGCCCGTGCCGCGGAGGCCGCCGGCCGCAGCCCGCGCGAGCACGCCGACCTGCTGGCCGAGCGCTTCCGCTCGCTGGGCGGCGCGATCGGCGCGGAGTACGACTTCTTCATCCGCACCACCGACCCCGAGCACGAGGCGGAGGTCCAGCGGGTGCTGGAGCGGATGCACGAGTCCGGCGACGTCTACCGCGGCTCCTACGGGGGCTGGTACTGCACCGCCTGCGAGGCCTTCTATGCCGAGGACGCGCTGCTCGAGGGCCGCCTCTGCCCGGAGCACGGGACGCCGGTGGAGTGGCTGGAGGAGGAGAACTGGTTCTTCCGGCTCTCCGCCTACCGCGACCGCCTGCTCGCCCACTTCGAGCACCACCCGGACTGGGTGCGCCCGGCCCACCGCTGGCGGGAGGCGCTGCGCATGATCGAGGGCGGGCTCGAGGACCTCTCGATCTCGCGCTCCCAGACCCGCTGGGGGGTCCCGGTGCCATGGGACCCCGACCAGGTCGTGTACGTCTGGGTCGACGCGCTCCTCAACTACCACACCGCCCTCACCTACGCGCGGCCCGGCGAGGACCTCACCCGCTTCTGGCCGCCGGACGTGCAGCTGATGTCCAAGGACATCCTGCGCTTCCACGCCGTGATCTGGCCGGCCCTCCTGATGGCCGCCGGCCTGGAGCTGCCGCGCCGGCTGGTGATCCACGGCTGGGTGCTCAAGGGCGGCGAGAAGATGAGCAAGACCCGTGGCAACGTCATCGACCCCTTCCCGTACATCGAGCGCTACGGGGTGGACGCGCTGCGCTTCTACCTCGTGCGCGAGGTCCGCTTCGGCGAGGACGGGATCTTCAGCGACGAGGGGTTCGCCGCCCGCTACTCCTCCGAGCTCGCCAACGACCTCGGCAACCTGCTGAACCGGATCGTGAGCATGGTGGAGCGCTACCGCGACGGCCTCGTGCCGGCCGACCCCGGCGGCGACCGCGAGCTGGCCGCGGAGGCGGAGCAGCGGGTGGCGGCCGTGCGCGCCGCCTTCGACGAGATGGACCTGACCGGGGCGCTCGACGCCGCCTGGGGGCTCGTGCCGCGCCTGAACCGCCTGGTGGAGGAGCGCGCCCCCTGGGTCCTGGCGCGCGACGCCGGTCGTGCGGAGGAACTCGACCAGGCGCTCGCCAGCCTCGCCGAGGGGCTGCGGATCGCGGCGATCCTGCTCTGGCCCTTCATCCCCGGCTCCGCCGAGCGGGCGCTGCGGGCGCTGGGCCAGCCGCCCGAGGCGGTGGCGCTCGCGCTGGCGGCCTGGGGGGCCGGGCAGGGCGGAGCCAGGGTGGCGCCGGCGGGGCCGCTCTTCCCGAGGATGGAGGAGGCGGCGTAGTCGACACCCACGCCCACCTGGACTCATGCGACGGATCCGTCGCCGACCTGGTGGCGCAGGCGGCGGCGGCCGGCGTGGAGCGGATCGTTACGATCGGGGTGGGGCGGGCGTCGAGCGAGCGTGCGGTCGAGCTCGCCGAGGCCCATCCCGAGGTGCACGCGGCGGTCGGGGTCCACCCCCACGACGCCGACGCCTACGGTCCGGGCGACTCGGCGTGGATCCGTGCCCTGGCCGCCCACCCGAAGGTGGTGGCGATCGGGGAGTGCGGCCTCGACTACTACCGGGACAGCTCGTCGCGCACGGCGCAGCGGAGGGCGTTCCTGGATCAGGCCGCCATCGCGGCCGAGCTCGGCCTGCCGCTGGTGGTGCACTCGCGGGACGCAACCGAGGACACCCTGGCGGCGCTCGCGGAGGCCTCCGACCCGGTGGGCGGGGCCGTGGTCCTGCACTGCTTCAGCATGCCGGCCGAGGCGGAGCGGGTGGCCGAGCGCGGCTACTACACGAGCTTCGCCGGCCAGCTCACCTACCCGAGCGCCGGCGACCTGCAGGCGGCCGCCCGCGTCCTCCCGGCGGAGCGCCTGCTCGTCGAGACGGACGCCCCCTACCTGGCTCCGGTCCCCCGCCGGGGCCGACCGAACACGCCGGCCAACGTGGCCCACACGCTGCGGTTCCTGGCCGGCCTGCGCGGGGAGGAGGTCGAGGACCTCGACCGGCTCACGACCGCCAACGCCGCCCGCGCCTTCGGCTGGTGAGCCCCCCGCGGGGCCTCCGCGCCTTCGGGTGGCCCGCCACCTCGCCCGGCATGGGCTGCGGCCGGACACCGACCTCGGCCAGCACTTCCTGCTGGACGAGAACCTGGTGGACGTCGCGGTGCGGGAGGCCCGGGTCGGCCCCGAGGACGTGGTGCTCGAGGTGGGCGCGGGGCTGGGCGTGCTCACGGTCGCGCTCGCGCGGGCGGCCGCGTGCGTTCACGCCGTCGAGCTCGACCGGCGCCTGGAGCCGGCGCTGCTCGATGCCCTCGCCGGCGCCGACAACGTCCGGGTCGTCTGGGGGGATGCGATGCGCCTCGACCTGGCGGCCCTCGACCCGGCTCCCACCCGCGTGGTCGCCAACCTGCCCTACGCGATCGCGACCCCGCTCGTCCTGAACACCCTCTGGGGTCTGCCGGCGGTCGAGCGCTGGTGCGTGATGGTGCAGCGAGAGGTGGCCGACCGCTGGCTCGCCCAGCCCGGCAGCCGCCTCTACGGCGGCCCCTCGGTGTTGCTCCAGCTGGCGGCGGAGCCGACCTTCCGCCGCGCGGTGCCGCGCGAGGCGTTCCTGCCGCGGCCGCACGTGGACTCGGCGCTGGTGGCGCTGCGGCGGATCGGGACGCCGCCCGACCAGCCGACTCGGGCGCTGGTGCGGGCCGCCTTCGCGCAGCGACGCAAGACGCTCGCGAACGCGCTCGCCGCCGCGGGCGCCGACAAGCGGGCCGTCGGCGCGGCGCTCGCCGCCGCCGGCATCGGGCCCGCGGCGCGCCCGGAGGAGCTTCCGCCGGCGGCCTTCCCGGTCCTCGCCGGCGCGCTGCAGTGGCCGGGCTGACGCTCGCGGCTCCGGCGAAGCTGAACCTGCGCCTGCTGGTCGGGCCGCGGCGGCCGGACGGCTACCACGAGGTCCGGACCCTGATGGTGGCGCTGGAGGGCCTGGCGGACCGGGTCACGGTCGCGCCGGCGGACGCGCGGGCGGTGCGCTGCCCCGGCCTCGACGGGCCGGCGAACCTGGCCTGGCGCGCGCTCGACGCGCTGGAGCGGGCGGTCGGCCTGCGCCTGGACTGCGCGGTCACGATCGACAAGCGGATCCCGGCCGGCGCCGGCCTGGGCGGGGGGTCGAGCGACGCCGCGGCGACGCTGGTCGCCGCCAACCGGCTCCTGGGCCTCGGCCTCGGCGGCGCCGATCTCGAGGCGGTGGCCGCGCAGGTGGGGTCGGACGTTCCGTTCTTCGTCCGCGGAGGCGCGCGCTGGGCGGGAGGACGAGGGGAGCGGCTTGCGCCCGAGGACGCGCCGGCGCCGGGCTTCGCGGCCCTGCTCGCGATGCCCCCGGAGGGGCTCTCGACGCCGGCCGTGTACGCGGCGTTCGACCGGATGGCGCCGCCGCCCCCCGGCGACGGCCGCTGCGCCCCGGAGGCGATGCCCGCCCTGGCGGCCTGGGCGCGCAACGACCTCTGGCCGGCCGCGCTGGCGCTGAGGCCGGGCCTCGGGGCGCTGGCGCGCGCCCTGCGCGCCGGTGGCGCCCGCGCGGCCCTGCTCTGCGGCAGCGGCTCCGCGCTGGCGGGCCTCGTCGAGGACCGCGATGCCGCCGAGCGCGTGCGGGACCGGCTGCCCCCGGGAGCCGCCGCCTGGACCGCGGTCGTCACCTCCCCGCGCCGATCGGCGAGTCTGGCCACGGGTCCGGCCCCCCCGAAAGGATGGGACGGCCCCTGACCCTGTGGGGAGACTTCCGCCCGATCGGTGTTGCGTCGCGGATTCTTTCGGATCGCGGGACGGATCCCGGGTTATGCTCACCTTCCAATCGGTCTCGCCGCCGAAGGAGCCCAGGTGAAGCGTGCCCTCCTCACCTTCGCGCCGGCCCTTGCCGTCGCGATGAACGTGCTGCTGTTCTACTTCTACGTCGGCCAGTACTCGGCCGGCGCCTTCTAGCGGACGGCCATTCTGCGCCTGGCGACGAACGGCCCGCTGATGGCGGGATCCTCGGTGCCGGCGCTGCGACACCCTCCGTCGGTGCGGCCGGACCTGGGAGCTAAGCTGATGCGGCCATGAGCGTGGCCACGTCTCGCGCGTACGCTCCCTACTGCTGGGGTCTGCCGGTCGCCGGCGTGGCGTCCGTCGCCGCGCTGGTGGCGGTCGCCGGGCTGCGCGTGGACCTGGAGCTCGCGCTGGTGGTCCTCGCGGGGCTGCTGAGCACCGCTCCCGCGGCGGTGGTTCGCACCGGCCGCAGCGGCTTCAGCCTGAGCCACCTCCCCATCCTCGCCGCCGTGTTCCTGCTCTCGCCGGTCTGGGCGCCGCTCCTCGGCGCCACCCTGGCAGCCGCCGACAACCGCCGCTTCGGCCGCCGGGCGATCCTCCTCAACGCGAGCAGCGCCGCCCTGTCGGCCGCGGCCGCCGCGGCGGTCTTCCGCTTCGCCGGCCCGGCCGTCGGCCTGCCCACCGATCTCCGCGATCCCGAGTGGTTCTTCGGCGCCGCCGCCGCCGCCGCCGCCCTCTTCCTGGTGAACATCGGGCTTGCGGTCGCCGCGATCTCGCTCAAGTACCGTGAGCCGCCGCTGCGCGTCTGGCGGGCCAACATGCGGCCGCTGGTCGCGCTCGACATCCTCGGCTCGCTGGCGCTGATCGGCTTCGTCGGGTTGATGGCGGGGGTCGACGATGTCTCGCTGCGGGTCGTGGTGGGGGTCGTGGCGGCGCTCTGCGTCTGCCTGCTGGTCACGCTGATGCGCCGCACCCGCGAGCGCGAGGAGGCGCTGGCCTCGCAGGAGGAGGCGCTGGCCTCGCGCGAGGAGGCCGTGATGGCCCGCGAGGAGGCCCTGCGCGAGGCGGAGGAGGCCGTGCTGCGCGCGACCGCGGCCGAGGGGCGGGCCGAGCGCGCCCGGGCCGACGCGGTGGCCGCGGCGGCCGGCGAGCAGGCTGCCAGCGCCCGGGCGCGGGACGCCGTCAGCCGGCTGCACCAGATCGCCAGCGGTACCGTGCCGGCGCTGGTGGCGATGATCGACCTCAAGGACCGCTACACGGCCCGCCACTCCGCCGGCGTGGGCCGGCTCGCCAGGATGCTCGCCGAGGAGCTTGGCTGGACGCTCGAGGACCAGACGCTGGCCCACATGGCCGGGCTGGTGCACGACATCGGCAAGGTCGGCCTGCCCGACGGGCTGCTGCGCAAGCCGGGGCGCCCGACCGACGAGGAGTGGGAGGCGATCCGCCGCCACCCCGACTGGGGGGCGGACGCCCTCGCCGAGATCGCGCTGTTCCCGCAGGTCGTCGCCGGCGTGCGCTCCCATCACGAGCGCTGGGACGGCAGCGGCTATCCGCGCGGGCTGCGAAACCTCGGGATCCCGGCGATCGGCAGGATCCTCGCGATCGCCGATTCCTACGACCGGATGACCCGGCCCCGCAGCTTCCGCCACGCCAAGAGCCCCGCGGTCGCGCGCGCGGAGCTCTCGGAGCAGGCCGGCTACCTCTACGACCCCCAGATGGTGGAGCGCTTCCTCGCGGCGCTGGCGCGGCTGGACACCGAACGGCCGATCGACGCCCCCGACCTCGACTTCGTCGTGGAGTGGCGCCAGGCCTGCCTGGGCCTCGACCTGGACCGGCTGTACCTGCGCGTCTCGGCGGACGACCCCGAGGAGGTCGGGGCGCCGGCCGACCTCGCGCCCGCTCGCGGATAGGCGCCGGGCGGCCGCTCCGGGGGCCGCTCGCTATGATCTCCGCATGGCGCGGGTTCCGGTGATCATCGACGAGCCGCCGCGCAGCGTGTCCGGCAAGGCGAGCGCGTGGCTGCGCGGGCGCCGCATCATGCTCGCCGCCGGCCTGGCGCTCCTCGAGGTGCTGTGCTTCCTGATCTGGCGGCCGGGCGCCATCGCCTCGACGCTGGCTGCGGCGCTGGTGCTGGTCCTCGCCGTCATGGGCATCGGCCGGCTCCAGCCCGGTCTGGCGCGCGACCTGCTCTGGATCGTGGCGATCGCCCAGGCGCTGGTCGTCGCGCTGCCGCTCATCGCGATCGGGATCTCGCTGCTGGCCGGGACGCTGATCGTGCTGGGGGTCCTGGCGGCGATCGTGGTGATCGCCTTCCGCCTGCGCTTCTGACGGCGCGGCTCGCGCCGCCCCCGGTCGTGGGGCTCAGCCCCGGGGCATCTCGCGGTTGCAGGCGGGGCAGCGCCACACGTCGACGACGCGGTCGATGGGCCTCGCCTTGCCGGTCGAGATGTCGTGTTCGCGCATCCTGCGCGTGGACGGATAGGTGCGGGTTCCGCAGCGCTCGCAATCGGGCGGCCCGCCTGGCGTGGGCTGTGGGGTCGCCATGACCGAACCCTAATCGGCCGGCGGGCGTCGTTCCACGGGCCGGCGCTGCCGGTGGGCGCGGCGGGGCCGCTGATACGCTGTGGCCCGGCCGCTCATCATCGCGAGGGAGGACCGTTCCTTGGCGACCACCGACCGCTCAGCCCCGGCGACGCTCTCCGGGCTTCCGCTGGAGCCCGTCTACCGGCCGGACGACGTGGCGGGTCCCTACGAGGACCACATCGGCGATCCGGGCCGGTACCCCTACACACGCGGGATCCATCCCGGCATGTACCGGGACCGGCGCTGGACGATGCGGATGTTCGCCGGCTTCGGCTCGCCCGAGCAGACGAACGCCCGCTTCCGCTACCTGGTGGCGCAGGGGCAGGGCGGCCTGTCGACGGCGTTCGACATGCCGACGCTGATGGGCTACGACCCCGACCACGCGCTGTCGGAGGGCGAGGTCGGCCGCGAGGGCGTCTCGGTCGCGTCGAAGGACGACATGAGCCGCCTCTTCGACCAGATCGCGCTCGACGAGGTCTCCACCTCGATGACGATCAGCGGGCCAGCGATCGTCGGCATGGCCCTGTTCATCGCGGCCGCCGAGGAGCAGGGGGCGACTCGCGCCGCCCTGCGGGGGACGATCCAGACCGACATCCTCAAGGAGTACGTGGCCCAGAAGGAATGGGTGGTCCCGGAGCGGCCGGGAATGCGCCTGGTGGGCGACCTGATCGAGTTCTGCACCAACGAGCTGCCGCTCTGGCATCCGGTCTCGATCTCCGGGTACCACATACGGGAGGCGGGGGCGACGGCGGTTCAGGAGCTGGCCTTCACCATCGCCGCCGGCCTCGCGTACGTCGACGAGGGGCTCCGGCGCGGCCTGGACCTGAACGTGTTCGGCCGGCGGCTCTCGTTCTTCTGGAACTGCCACTCGGACTTCTTCGAGGAGATCGCCAAGCACCGGGCCGCGCGCCGGATCTGGGCGCGGCTCATGCGGGAGCGCGGCGCCACCGACCCCCGAGCGCAGCAGCTGCGCTCGCACACGCAGACCTCGGGCGTGTCGCTCACCGCCCAGCAGCCGCTCAACAACGTCGCGCGGGTGGCGCTGCAGGCGCTCGCGGCCGTGCTCGGCGGCACGCAGAGCCTCCACACCAACTCCTTCGACGAGACGCTGGCGATCCCCAGCGAGGGGGCGGCGCTCGTCGCGCTGCGCACGCAGCAGATCATCTCCGAGGAGACCGGGGCCGCCGACGTGGCCGACCCGCTGGGAGGCTCCTACTTCGTGGAGTCCCTCACCGACCGCGTCGAGGCCGAGGCGGTCGCCTACCTCGACGAGATCGCCGCACGGGGCGGGATGGTGAGCGCGGTGGAGCAGGGCTATCCGCAGGCGGAGATCGCCGAGGCGGCCTATGACTTCCAGCGCCGGCTGGAGCGCGGCGAGCGGGTGATGGTGGGCGTGAACCGCCATCAGGTGAACGAGGAGGTCGAGCCCGAGGTCCACCGCCACGACGCTGCCGTCGAGCGCTCCCAGATCGAGCGCGTGCGCGCGCTGCGCGCGAGCCGCGACGCCGGGCGCTGGCAGCGGGCCATGGACGACGTGCGAGCGGCCTGCCGGGACGACTCC
>JAWVEW010000220.1:0-3697 GCA_033856495.1 Miltoncostaeaceae bacterium
CTGGCCACGCTTCTCGAAGGTGCAATCGGCGACGCTGTCAAGCGTCGTGCCGCGCGCCGGCGTGCGGGACTCGCGCTTTCGCCGGCGTACTGCCGTCAGGTGGCTCGCTGGTACGAGGACGCGCCGACCTTCGGCGCAGGCGCCGCGGAGCTCAACGCCTACGAGCTGTTCAAGCTGGAGACGCTCGAGCAGTTCGAATCTCTCCTGGCCGCCGGGTTCACGGTGCGCCCGTGGCAGGACGGCGGCCAGCCGTACTCCACCTCGCGCGAGCTGCGTGCTCGCGTCGCGGACGAGCGCACGCTGTACGTCTACATGACTGCCGACGGGCACGGACCGGACGGCCGTCACACCGACAGCGATCACATCGACGGCGGCGATCACCCGATGCTGGATTTCTCCGGCTACAGCATCGACGGGGTTGCCTTCACCTACAACGACCTGTTCCGGGCGGTGCACGACCTCTTCGGCCACGTGCTCCAGCCCAACGCTTTCACGATCGAAGGAGAGCTCTGCGCCGTGATGAGTCACCTGACCATGTACTCGCGCGACGCCGGGCGGGTCGTCTTGTCCGAGACCGCCGCGCAGATCTGCTGGTACTACTACGGGCCGCACCTGCTCGGCACCGCCGACGAGGCGAGGCGGTACCCGCCCCAGAAGGTGCTGGTGATGCCCGAGCGCCTCGTCGACGGCTTCTGGCGGATGTTCCGTTTCTGCAATCCGTCGATCGCGGATTGCGCGGTGGCGGCGTGACGATCCTGCTCGACGGCGGGCTCGCGACAGAGCTTCACCACCGCGGCATCGCGATGGAGGCGCCGCTCTTCAGCGCGCAGGCGCTGCTCACCGAGCGCGGGCGCGAGGCGGTCCTGAACTGCCACCTGGAGTTTCTCGCCGCCGGGGCTGAGGTGATCCCGGCTGACACGTTCCGCACGAACCTCCGCGCGGTTCGGGAGAGCGGCGGCGACGAGCTTCTCGCCGCCGACCTGACCCGGACCGCCGTCGATATCGCGCGCCGCGCGATCGCGATGAGCGGCGCCGACTCCGCGGCGCTCGCCGCGATGGTCGCGCCGGTCGCCGAGTGCTACGACCCCACCGCCACCCCGGACGACGATGCGCTCGAGTCCGAGCACGGGTTCTTCATGGGGCTGCTCTCGGAGTACGGGGTGCAGATCGCGTTGATCGAGACGATGAACTCCGTCCGCGAGGCGGTGATCGCGACCCGCGCCGCGTGCCGGTACGGACTTACGCCGTGGGTGAGCTTCGTCTGCGCGGACGGTGGGCGGTTGCTGTCGGGCGAGCCGATCGCTGTCGCCGCAGCCGCCGTCGGCCACGTCGGCGCCCGGGCTGTGCTGGTCAACTGCACGGACCTGACCCGGACCCGGGAGGCGCTCGGTGCGCTTGCGCCGTGCGAGCTGCCGATCGGCTGCTACCCGAACGTGGAGGATCGCTCGGATGCGCACTGCGCTCACGGCGCTCCGCTGCCGGTCACGCTCGAGCCAGAGGAGTTCGCGCAGCAGCTCTCCGGACTCGTCCGCGAATACTCGCTGGCGATCGTTGGCGGGTGCTGCGGTGCAAGGCCCGCCCACATCCGTGAGCTGGCGATTTCGATCGGACACATCACCAAAGGAGTGCTGGCATGACCGCAGACCGACGGCGCGCGGGGTTGTTCCTTGGCGTCGACCCCTATGTCCTGAATGCGTGCCCCGGCTACGACCTCGACGCGATCGTCGCCGTCGGCGCGGGCACCCGCGACTTCGGCCTGAACCCCGTGCCTGATTGGGCGACGACGCTGCTCGTCGACGACCAGAGCTGTGCCGAGTCGGTGCTCGCCGGCCTGGCACGGAGCCCCGACCTGCGCGAGCGCGTGTCATTCGTCCAGACGACCGACGAGCGCGCGCTCGTGTGCGCGGCGGTCGTGGCGAAGGTGCTCGGAGTTGACGGCCCAGACGCCGACACGATGCTGCGCTTCCGCGACAAGTCGATTCAGAAGCACACCGTCCGCGAGGCCGGAATCCGAGTCGCGCGCGCGGTCGTGATCGACGACATACACACCGTCGACCCGTCCGAGGTCGAGCTGTTCGACCGCTCGGTCCTGAAGCCGGTGGCCGGCGCCGGCACGACGCTGACGATGGTGATCGATGGCCACGACGATCTCGTCGCCGCGATCGCGAAGGCTCGTGCGGCGGCGACGAGACAGCGCACGTTCATCCTCGAGGAGTTCGTCTCGGGGTCAGAGCTGACCGCCGATGGCGTCGTCGTCGATGGCGAGGTGCAGTTCTTCGCGCTCGGCGAGTACGACGAGCCTTGCCTGGCCGGCGTGATCGCCAATCGGTGCGTGGACACGCGCAAGCTGGATCCCGAGACGGACGCCGAGCTGTATGCGCGGGTCGCGCCGACCGTCCGCGGCTCGCTGGGCGCACTGGGCCTGCGCAACGGCGTGTTCCACATGGAGCTGTTCCTGGACGACTCGACCGGCGATGTCTGGTTCAGTGAGTGCGCTGCGAGGCGCGGCGGCGGGCTGACTCACGAGGAGGTGTCACACAAGTTCTCCGTCAGCCTCGGTGACGCGGCGCTGGCACTCGCCGCCGGCCTGCCACCGGACCTCGGCGTGTCGATCCGGCCCGGCTTCGTCGGTGCGGCGTTCCTGCCGATGCGCGACGGGATCCTGCTCGGCTCCCCGAGCGCGGAGGACCTGCTCGAGCAGCCGAACGTGGAGTACGCCCGCGTCGAGCTGCCCATCGGCTTCCACATGCAGGCGGCGATCGAGGACACGATCGCGCGCATCGGCCAGGTGCTGGTCCGCGCCGACACGCTCGAGGACCTCCTCACCAGCATGGCCGACGCGATCGCCTGGTTCGACGCGCGTCTGGACGTGCTCCCCACCACTCTGTCCCCGGCGGAGCTGCGCGACCGCCAGCACCAGATCGCATTCGCATGAGCCCGCGGCTGCTGGTCCTCGGAAGCTGGGACATGCGCGAGTCGGCTCTGAAGTCGTGGGCAGAGCTCGGCCTCGACGTGACGCTCGTCGATCGCACCGCCTCGGCCCGCCCGGGCCCGGCGGCACAGAGGATCGACGAGGATGTGTGGGACAGCACCCTCGGCGCGGCGCCGTCGTCGCTGCCAGGGCGCCTTGCCGCGAGCGCGGATGGTGTCGTGACACTGGCCGAGTTCTGCGTGCTGACCGCCGCTCGCGCGGCGCAAGACGCGGGCCTCCCCGGACCTGGTGTCGCCGCCGCATCGGTGGCACGGGACAAGCTTGCGATCCGCCGCACGCTCGCAGCGGCCGGGCTACCGGGCCCGCGGTTCGCCGAGGTCCGCGACGAGCGGGACGTCGCCGCGTTCTATGACGCACCGGACGCCGGCGACGCCGTGCTCAAACCGGCCGACAGCGCGGGCAGCACGGCGGTGCTCCGGGTGTCGTCGGCGGCGCAGGCCGCTGCCGCCCTGCCCGAGGTGCTCAAGTGGTCGTTCTCGGGCACCGCGATCCTCGAGGAGTTGATCCCCGGAAGGGAGTTCAGCGTCGAGGGGATCGTGCAGGCGGGGGAGACGACGGTCGCGGCGGTCATCGAGAAGTCGACGACTGCCGAGGGCTTCGTCGAGTTCCGCCACGTCCTCCCGGCTCGGCTGCGCCCGGAGGAGTCCGCGGCGCTGATCCAGGCGACGAAGGACGTCGTGAGGGCGATCGGGGTTCAGACGTCCG
>JAWVEW010000221.1:0-22365 GCA_033856495.1 Miltoncostaeaceae bacterium
AGCACCGCCCCCTGGGCGCCTTGCAGGTCGAAGATCATGATCCCGAGCACGATGAAGCCGAGGTGCGCCAGGCTCGAGTAGCCGAGCAGCAGGCGCATCGTGGGCGCGCGCCAGGCGACCAGCGACCCGTAGACGATCCCGATCAGCGCCATCACCGCCAGCGGGATGGCGAAGCGGTCCGCCCCCTCCGGGAACAGCGGCAGCCCCACCCGCAGCAGCCCGTAGGCGGCCGCCTTGCTCATCACCGCCGCCAGCAGGCCGGTGACGACGATCGGCGCGGCGCTGTAGGCGTCCGGAAGCCAGCCGTGCAGCGGCCAGAGCGGCAGCTTGATCGCGAACGCGGCGGCGAAGCCGGCGAAGAGCCAGGTGCTCTCGGAGGAGGTGAAGGCGACGCCGCGCAGCTGCTGGATGTCGAGCGTGAACTGGCCCGTGTGGGCCTGGGCGATGAAGCCGGTCGCCAGCACGGCGACCAGCATCAGCAGGCTCCCCACCATCGTGTAGATCACGAACTTGAGCGTCGCCTGGCCGGCGCGCGGACCCCCCCACATCCCGATGAGGAAGTAGAAGGGGACCAGCATGGCCTCCCAGAAGACGTAGAAGAGCGCGAGGTTGCCGGAGGAGAAGAGGCCGAGCAGCGCCGCCTCGGCCAGCAGCAGCAGCGCCAGGTAGCCGCGCGGGCGCGCCGGCGGCCGGAAGCAGGCGTGGAGGATCGCGAGGAAGAAGAGGGCCGCGGTCAGGACCAGCAGCCACAGCGAGATCCCGTCGACGCCGACGTCCCAGTTGAGCCCGATGCCGGGCGCCCAGGCCTGGAAGTCGCGGAACTGGAGCGCCGCGTCGCCGCGGTGGAAGAGGCCGACCACGGCGCAGGTCATCACGAGCGTGCCGAGCGCCGCCACGACGGCGTAGATGCGGGACTGGGTCAGCGCCCCCGGCGGCACGAAGATCAGCGACAGCGCGCCGAGCAGCGGCAGCGCGACCATGGCGGTGATCCAGGGCATCAGTGGATCGCCAGGGCCAGGACGACGCCCACGAGGGCGAGGCCCAGCACGATCATGAAGGCGTAGGTCCGCAGCAGGCCGCTCTGGGCCTTCTGGAGGCCCTTCGCCGACTCGCGCATGCCCGCCACCGTCGCGGTCACCAGGCCCTGGACCCCCGCCGGCTCCACCCGCCGGCGCAGCACGTCGCCGACGTCGCGGGTGGAGTTCACGAGGATCTCGTCGTAGGCCTCGTCGAAGCGGTAGCCCTCCTCGAGGACGCCGCGGGCCGGCCGCGCCACGCCGGCCAGGCGCAGGCGCCGCGACGGATCGCGGGCGAAGAGCCACCAGGCGGCCGCGATGCCGGCGATGCAGAGGACGCTGGAGCAGATGCCGGTGATGAGCTCGTCGGTTCCGCTCGCGACCAGCGCCGCCCCCACGGAGTCCGCGAAGACCGGGTGCAGCCAGTCGTCGATGCCGTGCCAGGCGCCCGGCACCTCGATCCATCCGCCGACCACCGACAGGACCGCGAGGACCGCGACCGGCACCGCCATCAGCGGGCCGGACGGGTGCGGCGGGTGCGCGTAGCCGCCGGCCGGCTCCGGTCCCCAGAACGCCCGGAAGAGCATCCGGAACATGTAGAGGGCCGTCAGCCCGGCCGTCAGGGTGCCGACAACCCAGAGCGTCTTCCCGAGCGCCCCGTCCGCGAGCGCGCCCGACAGGATCGCGTCCTTGCTGAAGAACCCGGAGAGGCCGGGGAAGCCGGCGATCGCCAGGCAGCCGATCGCGACGGTCACGTAGGCGAAGCGCAGGTGGCGGCTGAGGCCGCCCATCCGGTCCAGGCTCTGCTCGCCGGCGAGCGCGTGGATCACGATGCCCACGCCGAGGAAGAGCAGCGCCTTGAAGAAGGCGTGCTCCAGGAAGTGGAACATCGCGCCGCCGTAGACCCCGAGCCCGGCTCCCATGATCATGTAGCCGATCTGGCTCACCGTGCTCCAGGCCAGCACGCGCTTGATGTCCACCTGCACGATGGCGATGGTCGCCGCCATGAAGAGCGTGATCGCGCCCACCACCGCGACCGTGTCGGCGGCGATCGGCGCGAGCTGGTAGAGCACGTGCATCCGCACGACCAGGTAGACGCCGGCGGTCACCATGGTCGCCGCGTGGATCAAGGCGCTGACCGGCGTCGGGCCCTCCATCGCGTCCGGCAGCCAGGTGTGGAAGGGGACCTGCGCGCTCTTGGCCGCCGCTCCCACGAACAGCAGCAGCGCCACCGCCTCCGCGACGCCGGTGCCCTGGCCCAGCCCGGCCGGCGCCGCCGCGAAGACGGCGCCGTAGTCGAGCGTCCCGAGCTCGCGGATCAGCAGCACCGCCGCCAGCACCATCCCGATGTCGCCGACGACGTTGACGACGAAGGCCTTCTTGGCCGCCGCCACGGCCGCCGGACGGTCGTGGTCGAAGCCGATCAGCAGGTAGCTCGCCAGGCCCACCAGCGCCCATCCGATGATCAGGAAGAGCACGTTCGCCGCCTCGACCAGCAGCAGCATCGAGAAGACGAAGAAGTTCATCTCGGCGTAGAAGCGCCGGTAGCCGCGCGAGCCGGCCATGTACTCGGCCGAGTAGAGGTGGATCAGGAAGCCGACGCCGGTGATCACCAGCATCATCAGCACCGAGAGCTGGTCGATCTGGATGGCCGCGTCCACCCGCAGGTCGCCCAGGTCGATCCAGGTCCACAGCCGCGAGACGTGGGTCCGCTCCTCCGGCGAGTCGCCGAGGAGGCCGAGGAAGATGGCGGCCGCGCAACCGAAGCCGCCGAGGATCGAGCCGCAGCCGACCGCCGCGCTGACCCGCTTCGAGGGCTCCCCCGGCCACAGGGCCAGGATCAGGAAGCCGGCCAGGGGAAGCGCGAGGGTGATCCAGCCGAGGGTCGTGGCCAAGCTAGCCCTTCAACCTGGACATCTGGTCGACGTCGAGCTCGAGGCGCTGGCGGAAGACGGCCACCACCAGCCCGAGCCCGACGACCACCTCCGCCGCCGCCACCACCATCACCACCAGCGCGAAGATCTGCCCGTCGCTGTTGTTCCAGTGGCGGCTGAAGCCGATCAGCGCGACGTTGGCGCCGTTCAGCATCAGCTCCACGGCGAGCAGCAGCAGGAGCGGGTTGCGCCGCACCATCACGCCGAGCAGCCCCAGCAGGAAGAGGATCCCGGAGAGGCCCAGGTAGTAGACGAGCGGCACGCCGCTCACCGGCCGCCCTCCATCTGGATCGCCCGCTTGGCCAGCAGCACGGCGCCGACGGCGGCGGCCAGCAGCAGCAGCGAGGTGGCCTCGAAGGGCACCAGGTGCGAGGAGAGGAAGGCGTCCCCGATGGCCCTCGGGCTGCCGATGTCGCCCGGCGGGCGCGGGTCGGAGTGCGCCCCGGGTAGGCGGGTGTCGAGCAGGACGATGGCCCCCTGCGCGAGCAGCGCCAGCGCCGCGACCGCCCCGAACACGCGGTAGGGCGCGAGCCGGTCGGGTGCGCCGGCGACCCCGCGCTCGCCGAGGTAGGCGATCACGAACAGGAACAGCACGACGATCGCGCCGGCGTAGACGATGACCTGCACGGCGGCGGCGAAGGGGGCGGCGAGCAGGATGAAGATCACCGCCACGCTGGCCAGCGAGCCGATCAGCGCCACCGCCGCCTGGAAGGCGTTGCGCAGGGTGATGACCAGCGCGCCGCATGCCAGCGCCGCCGCCGCCGCGACCCCGAAGACGATCCGCTCGCCCATGCGCTAGTCCGGCGGCGGCCGGCGCGGCACCGGCTTGGGGTGGGGCGCGAGCAGCATCTCCTTCGTGTAGATGAGCGGCTTGCGGCCGGCCTCGGCCAGCTCGTACTCGCCCTCGAGCGTGATCGCGTCGAAGGGGCAGGCGATCTCGCAGTAGCCGCAGAAGATGCAGCGGGCCATGTTGATCTCGTAGATGCGGGCGTATCGCTCGCCCGGCGAGACCCGGTTCTCGGGCGTGTTCTCGGCCGCCACCACCCGGATGCAGTCGGCGGGGCAGGCGGCCGCGCAGAGCGAGCAGCCGACGCACTTCTCCAGGCCGTCCTCGTAGCGCCAGAGCCGGTGGCGGCCCCGGAAGCGCGGGTGCACGGGCGTCTTGCGCTCGGGGTAGCCGATCGTCTCCGGCCGCTTGAGCAGGGTCCGGAAGGTCACGCCGAAGCCCTTGAGGGTGTCCTGCACGTTCACGCGGCTACCTCCCGAATGCCAGACCGACGACGAGCGCGG
Organism: Miltoncostaeaceae bacterium; assembly: GCA_033856495.1. Taxonomy (GTDB): domain Bacteria; phylum Actinomycetota; class Thermoleophilia; order Miltoncostaeales; family Miltoncostaeaceae; genus JAWVEW01. The sequence continues at coordinate 4,241 of JAWVEW010000221.1, forward strand.
TCACCACGGCGTTTGCGGTGGCGACGGGCAGCAGCACCTTCCAGCCGAACTTCATCAGGCGGTCGTATCGCAGGCGGGGCAGGGTTGCGCGCAGCCAGATGAAGACGAACACGAGCGCCAGCACCTTGATGGCGAGCCAGACCGGCCCCGGCAGCAGCGGGCCGGCGTAGCCGCCCAGGAAGAGCGTCGCCCCGAGCGCCGAGACGATGATCACGTTGATGTACTCGGCCAGGAAGAACATCGCGAACTTCAGGCCCCCGTACTCCACGTGGTAGCCGGCGATCAGCTCGCTCTCGGCCTCCGGCAGGTCGAAGGGGGCGCGGTTGGTCTCGGCGACCGCCGCGATCATGAAGACGACGAAGCCCACCGGCTGGAGCAGGACGTACCAGACGGAGTCGCGCTGGGCCTCGACGATCCCGGGCAGCGAGAGCGTCTGCGACAGCATCAGCACGCCCAGCACCGACAGGCCCATCGAGACCTCGTAGGAGACCAGCTGGGCCGCGGTGCGGGCGGCGCCGAGCAGCGAGTACTTGTTGCGGCTGGCCCAGCCGCCCAGGATCAGCCCGTAGAACCCCAGGCCGCTGAGGGCGAACAGGACGAGCAGGCCGATGCTGACGTCGGCGCCGACGAGGTTCACCTGGTGGCCCAGTATCCGGGTCGGCTCGCCGTACGGGATCACGGCGACCGCGGCGACGGCGGCGAAGACCGAGATCAGGGGCGCGATCGAGAAGAGGAAGCGGTTGGCCCCCATCGGGACCGAGTCCTCCTTGAAGACCAGCTTCACCAGGTCGGCCGCCGGCTGCAGGTACCCGAGGGGGCCGGCCCGGTTCGGCCCGTAGCGGGCCTGGAAGCGGCCGAGCAGCTTGCGCTCCATCAGCAGCACGTAGGCGAAGCCGGTCACCAGGATGAAGACGACCACGACCGCCTTCACGAGGATCACGAGGAAGGACTCCTGGGGCACGCTCAGGCCGCCGCGGTCAGGGTCACGCGCACGGCGTGCCGATCGGGGGGGAGGAGCGCCTCCGCGCCGGAGCCGGGCGCCCCCAGCGCCACGAACGCCCCGCCCTCCGGGAGGGCCGCGTCGATGCGCAGCGGCAGGACGCAGCGCCCCTCCGGCGAGGCCACCTCGACGCGGGCCGCCCCCACGAGGCCCAGCCGCCCGGCCTCCGCCGGGTTGAGGGACACCGCGGCGCCGGTGCGCCAGGCCGCCAGGGCGCCCGCGCGCCAGGCGGAGGCGTCGCCGAACATCTCGGTCATGGCGACCAGCGCGAGCCCCTCGCCCGCGGGCTCGGCCGGTGCGCCGGCGCCGCTGGGCGGCGGCGCCGGCGTCGGCCCGATCACCTGCCCGGACACGCCGAGCGACGCGTAGGAGAGGCCCGTGAAGGCCAGGCGGGAGCTGGCCGCCGCCTCGAATGCCTCGCGCGAGGAGCGGTGCGCGACCGGCGCGCCGAGCCGGTGGCCCAGCGCGGCGAGGATCTCCCAGCCCGCCGCGGCGCCGTCGGCCGGCCGCGCGCCCGGCCGCAGGCGCTGCGCGCGCCCGGCCATCGAGACAAGCACGCCCTCGTCCTCGTAGCGGCTCAGCGCTGGCAGCGCGACCGCCGCCCGGCGCGTGATGGGCGACTCGTGGGTCGCGATCGCCACCACCGTCGCCACCCTGTCCAGCGCCCGCGCCCAGCGCGCGGCCCCGGGCGCGGTGAGCGGGTCGGCGTGCACGCACAGGAGGGCGTCGACGCGCGCCTCGAGGGCCGCCTCCAGGACGCCCTCGGCCGGGATGCCGAGCGCCCGCAGGCCGGCGCCGTTCACGTCCGCGGCGAGCTCCAGCTGGCGGGCGCCCGGATGGGCGGCGACCAGACGCGCCAGCGCGGCCGCCGCGTCCGGCTCGGCCGCCAGGTCCGCCTCGTCCCAGAGCACGATCGGGGCGGCGGCTGCCTCCAGCAGGCGCCCCAGCGCCGCCATCGCCTCCGCCAGCCGGCCGGGGGCCGTGCGCAGCACCTCGGCGACCGCGTCGAGCGCGGTCGGCCGGGGCCCGGCGACGACGACCGCCGCGCCCCTCCGGCGCGCCTTGCGCACCCGCAGCTCGACCACCGGCTGCTGGTTGGCGGGGTCGCCGCCGACCACCGCCACCAGGTCGGCCGCGTCGAGCTCGCCGAGCTGGGCGCCGGCCAGCCCCCGCAGCGGCGCGAGGGCCGCACCGGGGATCCCGAGCCGCGCCAGCGGCGCCCCGCCGAGCGGCCCGGCGGCGAGCTCCTGGGCCAGGAACGCCTCCTCCACCGTGGCGTCGGGGCCCACCAGCACCGCCGGCGCCTTCGCCGTGTCCAGCCGCCAGGCGGCCGCGACGACCGCGGCCTCCAGGTCGCTCGCCCGCGCGGGGCTCCCCTCGCGGAGGATCGCCCGCTTCAGGCGCGCGGGCGCGTCCGCCGCCTCGCCGCCGTGGGCGAACCGGCCCCGGTCGCACAGCCAGCCCTCCTCGACCGCCGGGTTCGGCTCCGGACGGCCCGTCACGCGCATGAGCTTGCCCTCCCGCATGGAGAGGTCGGTGTTGCACCCGACCGGGCAGAGGTGGCAGACCGAGGGCGCGTTGAAGACGTCCCAGGGGCGGGCGATGAAGCGGTAGGGGATGCTCGTGAGGGCGCCGACCGGACAGAGGTCGATGACGTTGCCGGTGAACCGGCCCTCGTAGGGCTCGCCGGTCTCGGTGGCGATCTGCGATCGCGGCCCGCGCTCCTGCCAGGCCAGGTTGCGGTCCTGGGCGACGTCCTGGCTGAAGCGCACGCAGCGGAAGCAGGCGATGCAGCGCTCGCGGTCCAGGGCGATCACCGGCGACAGCTCGAGCGGCTTGGGGAAGTGGCGCTTGGGCTCGATGAAGCGGCTGCGGCCGGGGCCGAAGCGGAAGGTGCGGTCCTGGAGCGGGCACTCGCCGCCCTTGTCGCACACCGGGCAGTCGAGCGGGTGGTTGGCCAGCAGCAGCTCCAGCACGCCGTCCTGTGCGGCCCGCACCTCGGGCGTGTCCGTGCGGACCACCATCTCGGCGGCCACCGGCGTGCTGCAGGCGGTGGTGAGGCCGCGCAGGCCGTCGACCGCCACCAGGCACATCCGGCAGGCGCCGATGGGCGCGCCGATGCGGGCCTCGTAGCAGAAGATCGGAATCTCGATCCCGTGCGCCCAGGCCGCATCGACCAGCATCGTCCCAGCCGGCGCGGTCACGACCCGCCCGTTGAGCTCGAAGCTCACCGCGTCCGGCGCGGCCGGGTCGATGCGCGCGTAGTCGCTCCGGGGCGCCCGCCGGGTCACGCGCCCGCCGCCACGGCCGCCTCGACCATGGGCTCCGGCCGCGGCGAGCCCTCCTCCACCACCCGCACGAACTCGTCCCGGAACAGCCGCAGCGCGCTCTGGATCGGCGCCACCGCCCCGTCGGCAAGCGCGCACAGGCACTTGCCGCCGATCCGGCCGAACAGCGCCTCGAGCAGCGCCAGGTCCTCCATCCGGCCCTCGCCGTCCACCATCCGCTGCAGGATCCGCTCCAGCCAGCCGGTGCCCTCGCGGCAGGGCGTGCACTTGCCGCAGCTCTCGTGCCGGTAGAAGTGGGCGAGCCGCAGCGAGGCGCGCACGATGCAGCCGGAGTCGTCCATCACGATGCACCCCCCCGAGCCGAGGAAGGTGCCGGCGGCGTTGAGCGACTCGTAGTCGAGCGGCGTGTCGAGGTGCTGCTCGGCCAGCACCGGCACGCTCGACCCGCCCGGCCAGCAGGCCTTGAAGCGCCGGCCCGGGCGCAGGCCGCCCGCCATCTCGAAGACCAGCTCGCGCAGGGTCGTCTCGCCCAGCACGACCTCGTAGTTGCCCGGGCGCAGGACGTGCCCGGAGACCGAGAAGACCTTGGTGCCCGGGCTCTTCTCGGTGCCCAGCGCGGCGTACCAGTCCGCGCCGCGCTCGATGATCGTGGGCACGCTGGCGAGGGTCTCCACGTTGTTGATGAGCGTGGGCGAGGCGTAGAGGCCGGCCACCGCCGGGAACGGCGGCTTGAGGCGGGGCTGGCCGCGCTTTCCCTCCAGGCTTTCGAGCAGCGCCGTCTCCTCCCCGCAGATGTAGGCGCCGGCGCCCCGGTAGAGCGTGATGTCGAAGCTGTAGCGGCTGCGGGCGATCTCCTCGCCCAGGTAGCCGCCGCGCCGGGCCTGCACGATCGCCGACGCCAGCACCTCGGCGTGGTGGTTGTACTCGCCCCGGATGTAGATGTAGCCGCGCTGGGCCCCGATCGCGTAGCCGGCGAGCGCCATCCCCTCCAGCAGCTCGAAGGGGTCCATCTCCATGATCTCGCGGTCCTTGAAGGTCCCCGGCTCGCTCTCGTCCGCGTTGCAGACGAGGTACTTGCGAAGCGGCGCGTCCTTGGGGAGGAAGCTCGCCTTGCGTCCCATCGGGAACCCGGCGCCGCCGCGGCCGCGCAGCCCCGAGCGGTGGAGCTGGTAGAGGACCTCGTCCGCCTCGAGGTTGGCCAGCGCCCGCTTGAGGGCCGCGTAGCCGCCCGCGCGCTCGTAGTCGCCCAGCTCGCGCAGCGGGGCGCCGGCCCGGCGGTGGCGCAATGTGAGGGTGAGCTCGGGCACGTCCCTACCGCACGTAGGCGTCGGGGGCGGGGGCCTCGCGGAGGCGCTCCAGCAGGCGGTCGGCCTCCTCGGGCGTCGTCGGACCGAGCATGTCCTCGGCGTTGACCTGGATCGCCGGGGCGCGGTCGCAGGCGCCGAGGCACTGGGCCTCCTGGAGCGTGAAGAGGCCGTCCTCGGTGGTGCCGCCCGGCGGGACGCCGAGCCGGTCGCAGAGGTGGTCGATCAGCTCGTCGCAGCCCCGCAGCATGCAGGGCAGGGTCACGCACACGGACAGCACCCAGCGGCCCACCGGCCGCAGGTAGAGCCGGTCGTAGAAGGTGGCGACGCCCTCGACGTAGGCGGGCGTGAGGTCGGTCGCCTCGGCCACCGCCTCCAGGTCGTCGAGCGTCAGGTAGCCCTTCTCCCGCTGGGCGAAGCGCAGCGCCGGCAGGATCAGCGAGCGCTGATCGGCGAACTCGGGCCGCATCGGGTCGATGTGGGTGCGGATCTCGGCCGCGGTCACCGGTCCACGCCGCCCATCACGTTGTCGAGGCTGCCGATCATCGTGATCAGGTCCGCCAGGTAGGCCCCGCGCGCCATCGGCCGCAGCGCCTGGAGGTTGACGAAGCTGGGGTCCCGCACGTGGCAGCGGTAGGGCTTCGGCCCGCCGTCGGAGACCAGGTAGCAGCCCAGCTCGCCGCGGGGGCTCTCCACCGGCACGTAGACCTCGCCCTCTGGCACCCGGAAGCCCTCGGTCACGAGCTTGAAGTGGTGGATCAGCGCCTCCATCGAGGTGGCCAGCTCGGGGCGCGGCGGCAGCACCACCTTGCGGTCGTCGGCGATGAAGGGCCCCTCGGGCATCCCGTCCAGGGCCTGCTCGACGATCCGGCAGGACTCGCGCATCTCCCGCATGCGCACGAGGTAGCGGTCGTAGGCGTCGCCGTCCGCCCCCAGCGGCACCTGGAAGTCGAAGTGCTCGTATCCGGAATAGGGCTGGGCCTTGCGGAGGTCGAGGTCGACGCCGGCGGCCCTCAGCGCCGGCCCGGTCACCCCGAGGCCGATCAGCTCGAGCGGGGGCAGGATCCCGATCCCCCTGGTGCGCTCGACCCAGATCTCGTTGGCCGAGAGCAGGTCCTCGTATTCGGTGATGCGCTCCGGCATCCGCTCGATGAAGCGGCGGACGGCCTTCTCGAAGCCGGGCGGCATGTCGTCCGCGCAGCCGCCGACCTGGAAGTAGCGGTGGTTCATGCGCTCGCCCGAGATCATCTCGAAGAGGTCCAGGGCCTCGTCGCGCTCCCGGTAGGTGTAGAAGAAGACGCTGATCGCGCCCAGCTCCAGGCCGCTCGTGCCCAGCCACACCAGGTGGCTGGTGATGCGGTTCAGCTCGCTCATCAGCACGCGCAGGTACTCGGCGCGGGGCGGGATCTCCATCCCGAGCAGCTTCTCCACCGCCATCGTGTAGGCGTGGATGTTGAAGAAGGGGGCGAGGTAGTCCATCCGGGTGACGAGCGTGATCGCCTGCCACCAGGTCTTGTTCTCGCACTGCTTCTCGATGCCCGTGTGCAGGTAGCCGATCACGGGATGGACGTCCCGGATCACCTCGCCGTCGAGCTCCGTGACCAGCCGCAGCACGCCGTGCGTGGAGGGGTGCTGGGGGCCGATGTTGAGCAGCATCGGCTTGCGCCGGCCGGCCGGCTCGACCTCCTCCTCGGCGGCCCGCAGCCGGGCCATGGCCTCCTCGGGCGTGAAGGCCTCGGCCTCCGCGGTCACCCGCTCGGTCTCGGTGAGCTCGCGGCCCTCGCGCCGCGCCGCCTCCAGGGCCGCCCGCCCCTCGCCGGCGAAGGCGCCGCCCTCGGCCTCCTCGGCAGGTCGCCTACTGCTCATCGCTGAACTGGACGTCCTCGCCCCCCACCGGGTAGTCGCGGCGCAGCGGGTGGCCGTCCCAGTCGTGTGGCATGAAGATGCGGCACAGGTCGGGGTGGCCGCGGAAGCGCACGCCCATCAGGTCGTAGACCTCGCGCTCGTGCCAGTTCGCGGTGGCCCAGATCGGGGTCACCGAGTCCACCTCGGGCTCGTCGGCCCCCGCCCACACGCGCAGCCGCAGCCGCGCGCCGCTCTCCAGCGAGAACAGCTGGTAGGCGAGCCGGAAGCGCCGCGGCGCCTCGGGGAAGTCGGCGCAGGCGACGTCCGAGAGCATTGCGAACGCTGCCGGCGGGCCCGCGAGGAAGCGCGCCACCTCGAGGAGGCGTTCGGGCCGCAGCTCGATGGTCAGCTCGCCCCGGTGCTCGATCTCCTCGACCACGGCCCCCGCGCAGGCGCTCTCGATCAGGGAGCGGAGCTCGCTCAGGCCGCCTCCCTCGAGCCGGCTCGGAGCTCGCTCGACGCCGGCACGCCCTTGGCGCCGATCAGGCGCTGGAGCAGCAGGATGCCCTCGAGGAGCGACTCGGGCCGCGGAGGGCAGCCCGGGACGTAGACGTCGACCGGCACGATCTTGTCCACGCCCTGGACGACGGCGTAGTTCTTGAAGACGCCGGCCGTGGACGCGCAGGCGCCCATCGCGATCACCCACTTCGGCTCGAGCATCTGGTCGTAGATGTTGCGCAGGACCGGCGCCATCTTCTGGCAGACGCGGCCGCTCACGATCAGCAGGTCGGCCTGCCGCGGCGAGGCGCGGAACACCTCGGCCCCGAAGCGGGCGATGTCGTAGCGCGGCGTGGCCGTGTGCATCATCTCGATCGCGCAGCAGGCGAGGCCGAAGGTGGCCGGCCAGATCGACGACGAGCGCGCCCAGGCCAGCGCCCTCTCCACCGTGGTGGTCAGCAGGCTGCGCTCGAAGTCCGCGACCTCCTGCTCCCGCAGGTCGCGGTCGATGGCGGGGTCGTCGCGCGGCGCGCGCGGCCCCCCGGGCGGTGGGATCAGCGCCACTCGAGCGCCCCCCTGCGCCAGATGTAGGCGAGCGCCACGGCGAGGACGCCCGCGAAGACGACGAGCTCGACGACCGCCGTCCCCCCGAAGTCCCGCAGCACCACCGCGAGCGGATAGAAGAGCACGAGCTCGACGTCGAACACGATGAAGAGCATCGCGGTCAGGTAGAAGTCGATCGAGAAGCGCTGCCGTGCCGGCGTCGTCGCCAGGATGCCGCTCTCGTAGGGCAGCGTCTTGACCGTGTTCGGCCGCCGCGGCCCGATGACGCTGAGGGCCAGGATGGCGCCGCCCACGGCCAGGCCGCCGGCGAAGTAGATGAGGATCGGCAGGTAGTCGCGGAGCGTCACCGCGGGGCCCCCTGGAGGACGTCCGGCACGCGATCGCGGCGCCGGGTCAGGGACGGACTTTGTGACACGCTACCAACGGCCTCCCGACGATCGCATCATCGTGACGATTGCCGCATGGCAGGCGGAATCCCGGACCGTTCGACGCATTGTTCCGCCGGGCCTCGATCACAAACTCGGGCGGAGGGTCGGCGGCGCGTTTCAGGAGCCCGGAACGGGGAACGAGAGGGACGTCGTACGCGACCCGGCCCCCCGGGCCCGCGGCCGGCGCCCAGCGGGACCGTCGACCGGCGTAGGCGGGGGTCGGGGCGGCGCAGCGCGGCACTCTCGAGATCACCCGTCAATGGAGGCCGGCGGAGCATGGAGGCGCGACCTGAGTGAGCCAGGACCGGCTCATCGGATCACCCGTCCGCCCCAGGGCCGCGGCAGGTGTGCGAGTGGGCTCCAGCGAGAGCGTTGACCTTCGCGTGGCCGCGGACCTGTCGGCGCCGGCGAACGCCCGCCGCGGCGTTGCCGCCCTCTGCCCCTCCGCCGACGACGAGCCGCTCTGGGGGGACGTGCTGCTCATCGTCAGTGAGTTGGTGACCAACTGCATCCGGCACGCCCGCCTGCGCGCGGACGACTGGATCCAGGTCCGGGTCGCGCTCGCGCCGGCCGGCGTCCGTCTGGACGTCTGCGATCCGGGGGTCGGCTTCACGCCCTCGCAGCCGCGGCCGCGCGCGCCCGACGAGCTCGGGGGCCGCGGGCTCCTGCTGGTCGACATGATCGCCAACCGCTGGGGGGTCGAGTCGGGTCGCCGCACGAGGGTCTGGGCGGAGATCGACCGGGTCTGAGCCGGGGCTGCGGGTGCGGCCTTGCAAGGACGATCGCGTCGATGTGCCGGGCATCCGCCGCTGGCCGTGCGATGCGCCATCGGCGGCGCGCTGACGGCTGCAATCGGTGGGTTCAGGCGTCAGATCACGGCGCGCTCTCCGAGCAGCAGGTGCGAGTCGCCGAACTCGTGCCAGAGGTAGCCGGCGGCGAGCGCGGCCCGGTACGAGGCCTCCACCAGCGCCCGACCGGCGACCGCCTCCAGCAGCAGCAGGTGCGAGCCCCGCGGCTCGTGCCAGCCGGTCAGCAGGCCGTCCACCGTGCGGGCGGGGCGGTCCGGACCGACCACGAGATCGGTCCAGCCCTCGGCCGCGCGCACCTCGCCGCCGGGCTCGGCGGCGCTCTCCAGCGCGCGGACGACCGTCGTGCCCACCGCGATGACGCGACCGCCCTCCTCCCTCGTCGCCCGGATCCTCGCGGCGGTGTGCTCCGGCACCCGGAAGCGTTCGGCCAGGGGCGGCTCGCCGGCCTCCGGCGAGGAGACGCCGCAGTGCAGCACGAGCGGCGCGACGCCGATGCCGCGGGCCACGAGCCCGGTGATCACCTCGGCCGTGAAGGGCCGGCCCGCGCTCGGCATCTCGGCGCTACCCGGCTCCAGCGCGTAGACGGTCTGGTGGTCGGCGAGCGGCAGCGCCCGGCGCGCGTGGCCGTAGCGGATGGGCTCGCCGTGCCGCGTGAGGTACCTGAGGAGCGGCGCCGGCAGCGCGAGCGCCGCCGCCCACAGCCGCCGGCCGTCCGCCGGGTGGCGGGCCAGGAGCCGGGCGCGCCCGCCCGCCGGCAGCGACAGCGTCCACCCGGGCCGGCCGCCGCCGAAGCGCAGGCTGCCCGCGCCGACGGGCCGGCGCAGCTCCACGATCCAGACCGGCTCCGGTCCCTCCTCGGGCACGTCCAGCGGCGCCGGGGTCGAGAGGTGCAGCCGCAGCGGGGCGCCGTCGGGCGCGAGCGCCGGCAGCGCCGCCGGCAGCGTGGCGGAGGTGTTCACGACCAGCAGGTCGCCCGGCTCCAGCAGCGTCGGCAGGTCGCGGAAGCGGGCGTGCAGCGGCTCCTCGGCCGGCCGCGCCACGAGCAGGCGTACGCCGTCGCGGGGCAGGCCCCGCGCCTCGGGCGGCTCGCCGGCCTCGAGCTCGGGCGGCAGCTCGAAGTCGAGCGGACCCGGCGGCGAGCCGACGGCGGCGCTCACACTGCGATCTCGCGGGCCAGGTAGCGGCCGCTCGGCAGGTCGCCCTCGATGAGCCGCAGCAGGCCCGGCACGCTCTCCTCCGGCGGCGGCCGGTCGGAGATGTCCTCCCCCGGGAAGGCCTCCTGCTGCATCTGCGTGCGCATGTCGCCCGGATCGGCCGCGTAGACGCGCAGGCCCGGCCGCTCCGCCGCCAGCGTGCGGGTCAGGCCCTCGAGCGCCGCCTTGGAGGAGCCGTAGCCGCCCCAGCCCGGGTAGCCCTCGACCGCGGCGTCGGAGGTGACGTTGATCACCCGGCCGCGAACCGGAGAGGCGGCCAGGAGCGGCAGCGCCGCCTGGGCGAGGGCCAGCGGCGCCAGCACGTTGACCCGGTAGACCTCCTCCAGGTCGGCCAGGGGGTAGCGATCGAGCTCCGGCTGCGGGCTCGGCCCGAGGACGCTGGCGTTGTTCACCAGCAGGTCGAGCCGCCCAAGCCTCCCGGCGGCGGCCACCAGCTCTCGGCGATGCCCCTCGTCCGCCACGTCGCCCGCGACCGCGACCACGCCGGTCCGGCCGGCCAACTCCGCCCGGGCGGCCTCCAGCGGGCCGGCCGCGCGGGCGTCGATCACGAGGCGCCAGCCGCGGTCGGCGAGCGCTCGGCAGAGGGCGAGGCCGAGGCCCCGCGAGGCGCCGGTGACCAGCGCCACCAATCCGGACCCGGCATCGTCCATCCCCGCCTCCTTCGCCGCGGGCGCCTCGCCCGACGGGCCCAGCGTACGCGGGCGGGGAGACTTTTACAAGTTAAAGCTGTGTTTACTCCCTAAACTGAGGCGGCGATTACCATTGAGGGCATGCCCGAGCAGCTGCCGCGCGTCCTCTCCGACCTCCCGGCCGGCCGTCGGGGCATCCTGATCGCGCTCAGGAAGCTGGGAGAGGCGGCGATCGGCGAGCTCGCGGGCGTGCTGCGGATATCCCCGAGCGCCGTGCGCCAGCAGCTCGGGCCGCTCGAGGCGGCGGGCCTGATCGAGCACCGGCGCGTCCAGGGCGCGGTCGGCCGTCCACGCCACCTCTACCGTCTGGCGCTCGAGGCGGAGCCGCTCTTCCCGAAGTCCTACGGCGGGCTCGCCGCCGAGATCCTGGACCACGTGGCGTCGGAGGACCCCGAGCTGCTCGAGCGCGCCTTCGCCCGGCGGGCGGCCGGCCGGACCGACCGGGCACTCGCGCGCCTGGCGGGCAAGCCGTTCGAGGAACGGGTGGCCGAGCTGGCGCGGATCCTCGACGAGGACGGCTACCTGGCCGACGCCGGGCAGGCACCGGACGGCAGCTACAGGATCGTGGAGCACAACTGCGCGATCCTGGACGTGGCCCGCCGCCACGGCGGCGCCTGCACGAGCGAGCTGGCCTTCCTGCGCGATGCGCTGCCGGACGCCGAGATCGAGCGGGTCGCCCACATGATGGCCGGCGCCCATGTCTGCGCCTACGCGATCCGCGAGCGGGGCTGACCCCTCAGCCTCAGATCATCTGCGGCGGCTCGTGTCCGAGCTCCTGCACGAGTTTTCGCATCGCGGCGTCCACGGTGCTCTCGAAGTGGGCGAAGCCGCCCCCGACGGCGCCCAGCAGGTCCCGGCAGATCGCGCACAGGACCGGCGACGCGAAGAGCAGCTCGTCCCGCTCCTCCCGCTCCCGCTCCGAGGGCGCGAACTCCGCGAGGGCGATCGCCTCGCCGGGCCTCCCGCACCACCAGCACCCGAAAACCGGGTCGCGCGGCCCCAGCGCGTAGCGCAGCGCGAACTCCCGATGCGCGGACTCGACGGCGACCGCGTGCAGGCGCCAGCGCTCGAATGAGGGGTCCTCGTCGTCCTCCAGGGTGCGCAGCGTCTCGTCCCATAGTCCGGACAGCCCCCGGCAGACGAGGCAGAGATCGTCCTCCACCGCACGGAAGCCCAGGGGGCCGCTGCGGGCGCGCCGGGCACACCACCGACAGTCGGGCACCCGCCAATGCTAGTGGACCGCCCACGGACGTTTACCGGGTTCTGCCGGCTTCACACTCATCGCGATGCTGCGTCCTCGCTCGCCCCGTCATCTCCGATGGCGGTGGCTCGCGTGCTGCGCGAGGCGGTGGCCGAGGGGGAGATCGAGCACGTCCCCGGCGCGCAGCCGGGCGCGTTTCCGGAGGTCGCCGCCCGCCTGACCCGCGCGGCGCGCTGCCCTATCGTTCCCCGGTCGGCGACGGGGGGCGGGCGAAGGGTGAGGGTGCTGATGGTCGTGCCGCGGTTCGGCCCCGCGATCGTGGGCGGCGCCGAGACGCTCGTGCGCGGGCTGGCGCTGAACGCCGGGGACGTGGCCGGCACGGTGGAGGTGGCGACCACCTGCGCGGTCGACCACCAGACCTGGGCCAACGTGCTGCCGCCGGGCGAGACCGAGGTGGACGGCATCCTCGTCCGCCGCTTCCCCGTCGCCCAGCGCGATCGCCGGCGCCACGCGCGCCTGCACGGACGGCTGATGGGCGGCGGGGCGCTGTCCTACCTGGAGCAGCAGGAGCTCATGGCGACGAGCGTCTGGAGCGACGGCCTCCAGCGCTTCCTCGACCGCGAGGGCGGCGGCTACGACCTCGTGATCGCCGCCCCGTACCTCTTCGGGGTGAGCTTCTGGGCCGCCCAGGCCTGGCCGGAGCGGACCGTCTTCATCCCCTGCCTGCACGACGAGCCCTACGCCCACCTCGACGTCGTGCGCACGGTCGTGGGGTCGGTGCGGGGCTGCATCTTCAACTCCCCCGGCGAGGAGCGCCTGGCCCGGCGGCTCTTCAGGGTGCGCGAGGGGGGCGTCGTCGGGGCCGGCCTCACGCCGCCGCAGGAACCGCCCGCCCGCCGCTTCGCCGAGCCGCGGCGCCTCGGCGCCTACGTCCTCTACGCGGGGCGCATCGAGGAGGGCAAGCGGGTCGACGTCGCGGCCGACTACGTGGCGCGCTACCGCCGCGAGCGCCGCTCCGAGCTGCGCCTGGTGATGATCGGCGCCGGCAGCTGGCGTCCGGCGCCCCGGCGCGCGGACGCGGTGGAGGTCGTGGGCTACGTGGACGAGGAGGACCGCCGCGCCGCGTACGCCGAGGCGGTGGCGCTGGTGAACCCGTCCGAGCTCGAGAGCCTGTCGCTGGTGCTGCTGGAGGCCTGGCAGGAGGGCACCCCGGCCCTGGTGGCGGCCGGCTCGGAGGTGATGCGTGAGCACTGCCGGCGTTCGGGCGGGGGCATCCCGTTCGGCAGCTACGAGCAGTTCGCGGCGGCGCTCGACCGGCTTCAGGCCGATCCCGGGGCGGCGCGGGCGATGGGCGAGGCGGGACGGGAGTACGTGCTGCGGGAGTACTCCTGGCCGGCCGTGCGGGAGCGCTTCGCCGAGGTGCTCGGGCGCCTGGCGCGCACCGCCCAGGGGGCGCGGTAACTTTCACCACTATTTCTGTGGATTTCTCGACTTTCTGCGTGATCTTCGTTAGAAGCCAGGGTGCCGGCTCACGCCGGCCACGCGTCGAGCGCTCCAGAGCGAGGTATCCGTGCCCAGCACCGTCGCCACCGAGATCATCCGCGCCCGCGCCGCGGGCGGGGGCAACCTCAGGGTCGATCCGGCTCGGGCCGCCTGCTGTGCGCTGCTCCTCGAGCATGCCGCCCTGCTGGAGACCTCGGCGGCCGAGCTGCGGCGGATGGAGGTCCTGCTGGCCTCCGCCCCCGATCCCGCGTCGGCACGCCGCGAGACCCATCGCGTCAGCGCGACCGTGGACAGGACCCGGCGTGCGCTCGACCGTCTCGGCCGCACGCTCGCCCACGAGCTCGCCAACGCGGGGCCGCCCGGCGGGCCGGCACACCCGCCTCAGCCGGTGAGGCGCTCTCCGTACTGGGCCTCGTAGTAGGCCCGGTAGGCCCCGCTCTTGATCGGCTCCCACCAGTCGCGGTTGTCGCGGTACCAGGCCACGGTGTCCGCGAGCGCCTCCTCGAAGGAGCGCCGCGGCGCCCAGCCGAGCGCGCGCAGGCGGGCGGTCTGGAGGGCGTAGCGGCGGTCGTGGCCGGGGCGGTCGGCGACGTGCCTGATGAGCCCCTCGTCCCGGCCGGTGAGCTCGAGGATGCGGCGGGTGATCTGGAGGTTGGTCGCCTCGTAGCCGCCGCCGACGTTGTAGACCTGGCCCGCCCGCCCGCGCTCCAGCGCGCACCAGATGCCCTCGCAGTGGTCCGAGACGTGGATCCAGTCGCGCACCTGCAGGCCGTCGCCGTAGACCGGAAGCGGCTCCGCGTCGAGGGCGTTGGTGACGAAGAGCGGGATCAGCTTCTCCGGGTGCTGGCGGGGGCCGAAGGTGTTGGAGCCGCGGGTGATGAGCGCCTCGAGGCCGAAGGTGCGATGCCAGGCCAGCACCTGGAGGTCGCCGCCGGCCTTGCTCGCCGAGTAGGGGCTCGAGGGGTCGAGGGGGTCCTCCTCGCGGAAGGCGCCGGACTCGATCGCGCCGTAGACCTCGTCGGTCGAGACCTGGACGTAGCGGCCGACGCCGGCGCGCCGGGCGGCCTCGAGGAGCACCGCGGTGCCGACCACGTCGGTGCGGATGAAGTGCTCGGGCTCCAGGATCGAGCGGTCGACGTGGCTCTCGGCGGCGAAGTTGACCACCGCCTGGCAGCCGGCGACCGCCTCGGCGACCGCGTCGGGCTCGGCGATGTCCCCATGCAGGAAGCGGTAGCCGGGGTGCCCGGCGACCTCGGCCAGGTTGGCGGGGTTGCCGGCGTAGGTGAGCTTGTCGAGGTTGGTCACCTCGGCCCCGCGCGCGAGGGCCATCCGCACGAAGCAGGAGCCGATGAAGCCGCAGCCGCCGGTGACCAGCAGCCTCATGCGGCGACCCGGGTGGCGAGATAGGCCTCGAGCGCCTCCCGCCAGCCGCGAAGCCGGGGCGCCCCCGGGCGGGTGACCGCCAGCGGGGAGCAGGCGGGCCGCGGCGCCGGCCGCCCGAGCTCGGCGGTGGTGATCCGGCGCACCCGGCAGGAAAGGCCGGCGGCGGCGAAGATCGCCTCGGCGAAGCCCGCCCAGCTCACCCCGCCGGCGCCGGCGGTGTGGTAGATCCCGGGCGGCTGATCCACGAGCGCCAGGAGCGCCGGGGCGAGCTCGCGCGCCCAGGTGGGCGAGCCTTCCTGGTCTTGAACCACCGCCACCTCCTCCCGCTCGGCCCCCAGGGCGAGCATCGTGTCCACGAAGTTGCGCCCGCCGGCGCCGTAGAGCCAGGCGGTGCGCGCCACTCGCGCCCCCGCCGGGCATTCGGCGAGCGCCGCGATCTCGCCCGCGCGCTTGGTGCGCCCGTAGGCCGACAGGGGCGCCGGCGGGTCGTCCTCGACGTAGGGCGCGCCCTTGCGTCCGTCGAAGACGTAGTCGGTCGAGGGGTACACCAGCGCCGCCCCGACCCGCGCGGCGGCGCGGGCGACGTTCGCGGTGCCCCGGGCGTTGACCGCCTCGGCGCGCTCCTCGTGGGCCTCGGCGCCGTCGACGTCGGTCCAGGCGGCGAGGTGGAGGACGGCCTGGGGCAAGAGCGCGTCCACGCAGGCCTCGACCGCCCGCGGGTCGGTGACGTCGACCTCCAGGTCGACGCCGGTCGCCTCGTGCCGGGGAAGGAGGTGGAGGTGGGCCATCACCTCCTGGCCCAGCATGCCGGCCGCGCCGGTCACGAGGATCCTCATCGGCCGGCCGGGGTGGCCGACGGCACCGCCGAGGCGACCTCCGCCAGCGCGCGTCGCCAGGCCGCCCGCACGCGCTCCCAGCTCAGCCGCTGCTCCACGTGGCGGCGCCCCTGGCGCCCGATCGCCATCGCCAGCGGCGGTCGCTGGGCGAGCAGCGCCAGGCAGAGGGCGTACTCGGCCGCGTCGCCGTACCAGAGCCCCCCGTTGGACCGCCGCGACTGGCCGACCAGCACGGGCGAGGCCGCGTTCGCCACCGTGGGAACGCCGTGGCTCCAGGCCTCGAGCATGGCGATGGAGAGGCTCTCGTAGGGCGAGGGCAGCACCACGCAGGCCGCTCCGGCCAGCGCGTCGTGCTTGTCCTCCTCGCTGACGAAGCCGGGCGCGTGGAGCCAGCGCCGCTCCGGCAGGTCCATCACGCTGCGTCCCAGCATCACCAGGTCGAGCCCGTCGCCCCTGCTCGCGGCGACGTAGCGCTCGTGGTGGGCGAGCAGCTCCGCGCTGCCCTTGGAGGGGTCGATCCGCCCGACGCAGAGGGCGTAGGGGCGGCCCACCCCGTGGCGCTCGCGGAAGCGCGCGCCGTCGGCGTCCGGCGGCGGCGGGTCGACGGCCAGCCCGACCACGCGCGCCCTGTCGTCCCCCACCCCGAAGCGCCGCCGCGCGAGCTCGCGCTCCTCCTCGCTGTTGAAGACGAGCAGCCGCGGCGCGGCGAAGACCGCGTCGTAGATCCCGAGCACGATCGGCGGGTCCTCGTGCAGGGTGGGGACGAGGATCGCGCGCTCCGCCACCAGCGGCAGCACGTCGTGGGCGTGCGCGTAGAGGTAGGTCACGACCACCACCACGTCGTAGCGGGACGGGTCCTCCGCCAGGTGCGCGACCAGGCCCGAGCAGCGGGGCCCCTGCGCCGCCATCCAGCGCCGCTCGACCTCGGGCCCCCGCTCCGCGCCGCCGAGCACGCGCGCCGACAGCGCCTCGAAGGCCGCCTCGTCGCGGGGGCCGTCGACCGGGAAGCGCAGGACCCGCACGCCGTTGACGGCGGTCTCGCCCGGCGGGTAGTGGTCGGCCCAGGTCCGGTAGTCGAGCGCGCAGGTGGTGAGCACCGTGACGTCCGCGTCGTCGCGCAGGAGCTCCGCCAGCGAGCGCGCCTCGAGCTCGGCGCCGCCGTTCACCTCCGTGCCGTAGCGCTGCACCACGAAGGCGACCCTCGGGGCGCTCATGGCAGGCGCGCCTCCGGTCGGGGAGCGGAGGCGGGGGCGCCGCCGCCGGTCGGGGGCCCGGCGAGCTCCAGCACCGCCGCGCGCAGCTGCTGGGCCACCCGCTCGGGCGCCAGCTCCGCCAGGCGCCGGTCGGCGCCGGCGCGCAGCCCCGCCCGCAGCGTCCGGTCGGCCACGACGGCCGCGAGCGCCTCAGCGAAGACGCATGGGTCGTCGTCCGGCAACACCAGCCCGCCCTCGCCCAGCGTCTCGGGAACCGCGGCCGCCCCCACCGCGACCACCGGCAGCCCCGCCGCCATCGCCTCGACCAGCGGCGCGCAGAACCCCTCGTGGGCCGAGGTGCAGGCGTAGACCGCGGCCTGCTCGTACCAGCGGTCGCGCTCGGCGTCCTCCACCTGGCCGAGGAAGCGCACGCCGCTCGCGCCGAGCCGCTCCAGCAGCCGGTCGAGCGCGTCCCGATAGGCCTCGAAGCCCTCCCAGGAGCCGATGAGGACCAGTCGCGCCTCGGGCGCGTGGGCGCGCTGGAAGAGCGCGAAGGCCCGCAGCAGCACCTCGAGCCGCTTGTTGGGCGCCACCCGCCCCACCGACAGCACGACCGGCGGGCCGTCGGGCTCGACGGGGTGACGTTGTGGCCGGCGCGGGCGCAGCAGCAGCGGCACGATCCGGACCGCCTCGAAGCCCTGCTCCTCCATCTCCGCGGCGTTGTAGGCGGAGTCCGCCATGGCGAGGTGGACCTCCTCGGAGAAGAGCTCGAGGCGGGAGCGGGCCCGGGCGCAGAGACGCGCGAGGGTCGGATTCACCGCGTGCAGGAAGCTCGCCGGGGTGACGTTGTGATAGACGAGGCCCAGGCGCGGCGGGCGGCTCTCGAGCACCGCCTCGGCCGTCGCCCCCCAGATCGAGTAGCGCAGGATGGAGGCGTCGGGCTCGGGGCTGCGGCGCTCGAGCGTGGTCACCAGGCCGCCGAGCGCCGGCTGGACGTGCTCGGCGGCGATCTCGGACCGGTAGCCCCAGCTCTGCAGCAGGCGGTGCAGCTCCAGCGCCTGGCCGGTGACCGCGTCGTGCCGGGCAGCGGCGGCGAGCAACTGCTGGACGAGCGTCACGCCGGCGGGGGCTCGCGGCGGTCGCGCTCGAGGCGGTCGATTCGCTCGGTCAGCCGGCTCAGCTGGTCGGTCAGCTCCCCCAGCCGCTCGAGCAGCCGCGCGCCGTCCTCCGCCAGCTCCACCCGGCGCAGGCTCTCCCGCTGCATCATCGCGCGCAGCGTCCGGCCCTGGCTCTCGATGCGCTCCTCGCCGCGCCGCTCGGCGTCCTCGATGCTGCGGCTGAGGTGCTCGATCCGCAGCGCGGCCTGGTCC
>JAWVEW010000222.1:0-4932 GCA_033856495.1 Miltoncostaeaceae bacterium
CGCCGTGCTCGGGCCGCGCCGGCCGCGTGAGCTCGACGGCCGGCGGCTCGCCGCCGGCGAGCCTCCCCGCCTCCTCGGCCAGCGCGCGGTCGAGGGCTGCGAGCGGACGAGGGTCGGTCACGGGCCAGGAATGATACGCGCCGCGGCGCGCCGTCCCCGAGCGTCCGCCTCGCCGGCGGCGCCGGCGGCTCAGTGCGGGTACGGATGTCCTTCGAGGAGGCACAGCGCCCGGTAGAGCTGCTCCGTCAGGACGACCCGGGCGAGCTGGTGCGGCATCGTCAGCGGCCCCAGCGACAGACGCTCCTCGGCCTGGGCGGCCAGGTCCTCCGCCAGACCGCCGGCGCCCCCGATCAGGAACGCGATCGGCCGCGGGTCCACCAACCGGCGCTCGAGCCAGGCGGCGAACCGCTCGCTGGAGGCCGGCGGCGCCCCGCCGGCGTCGAGCGCGACCCGCCAGGCGCCGGGCAGCAACCGCCCCCGCAGCCGCTCGGCCTCGACCCGCACGGCGCGCTCGGCGCCGCGCTGCAGCGGCTCGGCCGCCACCTCGTCCGCCCGGAAGCCGACCCGCTCGGCGATCCGACCCTCGTAGAGGCGCCCCGGTGCGTCGAAGGGGGGCCGCAGCTTCCCCACCGCCGCGAGCTGGATCTTCGGCGACCGCGGCGGCACTCGGCTCAGGCGCCGGCGCCCGCCCGCAGAGCCAGCCCGATCCGCTCCAGCGCATCGGGGTGGCTGCCGAACCAGAAGCGGACCCAGCGCGGAGGGTCGGGAACGCCCCGGCTGCGCAGGACCAGGTCCCGCTGGAGCGCCGCGCCGGCCGCCGGGTCGCCGGTCGCCCGCAGCGCCGTCCAGTCGGCCTCCCGCTCGTGGGCGCGGCTGAGCCAGTTGGCGGCCGGGGCCGCCGCCGTGCCGAGGACGGCCGCCCCCGCCCCGGCGATGGCCAGCCGCCGCAGCAGGAGGTCCGACCCCTCGCGCCCTGACGGCGGTGCCGCGAAGCCGGTGCGCCAGCCCGCCAGCGCGAAGAGCGCGAGCGAGGCCGGGGCGGCGAAGGCGCCGCTCCAGACCACGCTGCGCATCAGGTGGCGGCGCGCCACGTGGGCGAGCTCGTGGGCGACCACGAAGCGGACCTGCTCGGGCGGATGGTCTCTCAGGAGGGTGTCGAAGAGGACGACGTGGCGGCTCGGGCCGACCCCCGACACGTAGGCGTTCGAGGCGGTGGTGCGGCGGCTCGCGTCGTTGACGAGCACCGAGCGCGCGGGAACCCCCAGGAGCCGGGCGAGCTCCAGGATCCGATCCGCCAGCTCGCGGTCGCGCAGCGGCTCGGTGCGCTGGAAGAGCGGCTCCACCACGATCGGCGAGAGGACGACGATCGCGAGCCCCGCCACCCCCGAGAGCGCCGCCACCCCTGCCCACCAGTCGGTCGGCCGGCGGGCCATCAGCTCGCCCGCCGCCATGCCGAGGAGCCCCGCCGCGCCGGCCTCCAGGGCGACCTCCTTGCCCACGTCGGCGATCCACCCGCGGGCCGGCTGGACCACGAGCCCGCCCCGCCGGCCCCAGGCATAGCGGGCGACGGCCAGCGGGAGGCCCGCCGCCGCGCCGGCGATCGTCGTGCCGGCCCCGAAGGCGAGGCCGGCCCGCCAGGGCCGCCCGCCGGCCAGGCGGGCGAGCGTCGGACGCCAGCGCGGCCCCGACGCGGCGACCGCGATCGCGCCCGCCGGGACGAGCGCGGTGCCGGCCGCCGCGAGGGCCCAGGCGACGCGCTTGTAGCGACGGTTCGCCGCGAGCTCGTACTCCTCGAAGTGGTCCGCCAGCGGCGCTCGGGGCGCGTCCGGCACGCCGTTCCGGAGGACGCCCCGGCGTGCGAGGGCCGCGAGCGCTCCCGCACCGGCCAGGGCCAGCGCTCCCGCGCCGGCCGCGCGCGCGGCGGCGCCCGGAGTGCGGGAGAGGGAGGAGCGCACCTTCTCTATCGTACCCTCGCCCAGGGGAGCCGCCGCCGACGAAGGGATCCGGCACGCCGCGCATCGCGCTCATCACCGACGTGCACGGCAACCGGCAGGCGCTCGACGCCGTGCTGCGGGCAGCCGACGAGGCCGCCGTCGACGAGCTCTGGTGCCTCGGCGACATGGTCGGCTACGGAGCCGACCCGATCGCCTGCATGGAGGCGTGCACCGACGCGGCCTCCCGTTGCCTCGCCGGCAACCACGACCTCGGCGCGGCCGGGCAGCTGGACCTCGAGACCTTCGCCGACTGGGCGCACGACGCCTTGCTGTGGACGCGGGACGCGCTGGGGCCGGAGCGGCTCGAGGCCCTCGGGCGCCTCGCCCCGTGCGACCCCGAGGGCGACGTGCCCCTCTACCACGCGAGCGTCCTCGACCCCGTGTGGGAGTACGTGCTCTCCCCGCAGCAGGCGCTCGCGTCGCTTCGCGCGGCGCGCGCGGTGCTGGTCCTCACCGGGCACACGCACATCCCGGCGGCCTGGTGCCTGCGTCCCGACGGCCGCCTGGAGGGCGGCTTCGTCCAGGGCGAGCTCACGGTGCCGATCGTCGAGGGGCGCTGGCTCGCGAACCCGGGTGCGGTGGGCCAACCGCGGGACGAGGACCCGCGCGCGGCCTGGGCGATCCTCGACCCCGAGGCGCGGACGCTGACCTTCCGGCGCGAGGAGTACGACGTCCACGGCGCCCAGGAGGCGATCCTGGCCGCCGGCCTCCCGCCCTCGCTTGCGCTGCGGCTGGCCGAGGGGCGCTGACCGGTGGACGTCTACCTGGACCACGCCGCGGCGACCCCGCTCGACCCCCGCGTACGCGAGGCCATGATGCCGTTCCTGGCCGGGGAGTTCGGCAGCCCGGCGAGCCTGCACCGGCGCGGGCGCGGGCCGGCAGCCGCGCTGGCGCGGGCGCGGGCGCAGGTGGCGGACCTGATCGGCGCCGACCCCGAGGCGATCGTCTTCACCTCGGGCCCCACCGAGGCGCGCAACCTGGCGGTGAAGGGCCTCCTTGCGGCCAACCGCAGCATGGGCCGTCACGCGGCCGCGAGCGCGGTGGAGCACCCGGCCATCCTCGCCTCCTGCCGCAGCGCGGCGGCCGGCGATGACGACCTCACGCTGGTCGGCGTGGACGGCGAGGGCCGGATCGACCCGGCCGACCTCGCGCGTGCCCTCCGCCGGGACACCGCGCTGGTGGCGCTGGTCCACGGCCAGGCCGAGATCGGGACGGTGCAGGACGCGCGGGCCCTGGTGGAGGCGGTGCGCGCCGTGCGGCCCGACGTGACGGTGCACGTGGACGCCGCCGAGACCGCCGGCGTGCTGCCGGTGGCCGTGGACGATCTCGGCTGCGACGCGCTGACGCTCGGCGGGCCGGCGATGGGGGCGCCGCCGTGGGCCGGCGCCCTCTACCTGCGCCCGGGCACGGCCCTCGCGCCCCTGATCGAGGGCGGGCTGCAGGAGTGGGGCAGCCGGGCCGGCGCGGAGGACCTGCCGGCGATCGTGGCCCTCGGCGAGGCGGCGCGGATCGCCGCGTCGGAGATGGGCGGGCGGGCGGAGCGGATGCGGACGCTGCGCGACCGGCTGATCGCGGGCCTCCTGACCGTGCCCGACGTGCGCCTGAACGGGCCGCGGGAGGACCGGCTGCCCGGGCACGTGCAGGTCTCGGCGGGGTGGGTGGAGGGCGAGAGCCTGACCCTCGCCCTGGCGGCGCGGGGGGTCGCCGTCTCGCCCGGCACCGCCTGCGCGGCCGACCGCAAGGCCGCTCCGACCCTGGAGGCCATCGGGCTGGAGGCCCCCTGGACCCACTCGGCGATCCTCCTCACCCTCTCGCACACCACGCGCGAGGACGAGGTGGAGCAGGCGATCGCCGCCTTCGCCGAGGCGGTGGCGGAGCTTCGTGAGTTCAGCCCGCTGACCGGCTGAGCGTCACCGCGGCGCGTGGCGCCGGCGTGCCCGAAAGTCTGCACCGCGGACGCCCCCGCGAGCGCGGCCGCCGTGCGATGGTGATCCCGCTCGTGAGCGCTCCCCTGCGACAGCGGCGACCCGCCGAGCCCCGCGAGCGGGCCGACGGGCCTGCGCCCCGGACGGAGCGGGCCGACCAGGAGGAGGCCGGCCGGGCCGCGTCCGGCTCCGGGCTCACCCCCGGAGGCGTCCTCGCGCTCCAGCGCCTGGCCGGCAACGCGGCCGTCGGCACCCTGCTCGCCCGCATGCCCACCAAGGGCCAGATGACCTCCGCAATCGGCGTGGAGCCGAAGGAGGACAAGGAGTTCAAGGTCGGGATCATCTCGTACACCAGGGAGATGAGCACCCGCTACAAGGAGATCCTCAACGCGCTCCACGAGTACGGCTCGTTCCTCGCCTTGACGCACATTCCAGCGGACTCGGGAAGCGTGGAGAAAGACGGCGCACGGATCCTCGCGATGCTCGACGCCATCATCGAGCGGGCCCTCGTCTACCGCCAGGCGCACAAGTCCGGACAGGTCAGCGACTACTGCGCGACGCTCGTCTCCCTGGCCTCGCGCGAGCGGGTCCTGGTGAAGGAGGCGGTGGCCGCGCTGGCCAACGACCCGCCGGTGCACTCCCCGTACTGGATCAGCCGCATCCCCCAGGACCCGGTGCAGACGCTGCCGCCCCGGGCCCCGATGACCGTGCCCGCCCCGGTCCTCGGCGCCGTCGCCCAGGCCGGCGCGCAGAAGACCACCGAGCAGATCCAGACACCCGCCGGCCACACCGGCCGCTGGAGCCCGGACACGCCCTCGGCCCAGCTCGGCGCCCACGTCGTCGAGCACCAGGCCGAGTACGGCATCGACATGACCCGCACCAGCCAGTCGGCCCGGTCCGTCGCGATGTCCCGGCTCGACGCGCTGCTGGCCGGCGACGTCGTCGCGCCGACCCAGTTCGGGAACCGTGGCGGCGTGCAGGGCATGGTGATGGCCGAGGCGGTCGGCAAGCAG
>JAWVEW010000223.1:0-3411 GCA_033856495.1 Miltoncostaeaceae bacterium
AGGAAGGTCCAGCCGCCGTAGCGCCCGGCGACGACGAAGCCAACCGGCAGCAGCCAGATCACGAACTGGGGCGACAGCACCTTGCCGCCGGCGAGGAGCGCCGCCATGGTCGCGGCGGCGGCCGCGAGGAAGAGCCGAGCGTCGCCCGGACCGCGGCGGACGCGGCGCAGGAGCAGCGCCAGCGTGACCGCGATCGCGACCAGCGCCGCCAGCAGCAGGGCGGAGGAGATCATCGAGATCGCGTCCGGGCCGCGTCCTGCGAGGCCCTGGCTGCCGAAGCTGTAGGAGACGCTCAGCGGCACGTCGGCGAGGGCGTGCAGCCCCAGGAGGTAGGCGGCTCCCGTGGACTCGATCTGGAGCGGCCGGTCGAGGTGGTAGGCGGCGATCCGCCAGACCCCGGAGGGCGACATGATCACGAACGGCAGCAGCACCGCCCCCACGACGGCCACCCCGAGCGCGAGCCCCAGCAAGGCGCGCCGGGTGCCGGCATGGTGGCGCTGGTAGATCAGCAGGATCGGCGCGAGCGCCAGGGGCACCAGCTTGGTCAGCGTCGCCAGCCCCAGGAGCGTCCACGCCAGCCGCCAGCGGCCCGCCACGGCCGCGTACAGCGTCCAGCTCAGGAGGGCCGCCAGCATGAGGTCGAATCGCGTCTGCACCATGTCGCCCAGCAGCAGCGGGCTCAGCGCCACCGCGCAGCCCGCCAGCGCCTGACGGCGCTCGTCCAGCCCCGCGGCGCGGGCGGTGGCCATCACGCCGAGGGCGGTGGCGCCGAGGCAGATGAGCATGAGCGCCGAGAAGCCGACCTCGTACTGCCCGGGCAGGGCGCCCGCGAGCCAGAAGAGCGCGGCCGCGAGCGGCGGGTACTCGAGGGGGAAGTCGCGGTAGGGGACCTGACCGGCGTTGATCAGCGTCTCGGCGTTGCGGTACGTGGGGATGTCCGTGATCCGGTCGCTCGTGTACCAGCCCAGCCGCAGGCCCCCCACCCAGACCACCGCCGCCAGCAGCAGCACGGCCCAGGACAGCGCCGTCTCGCCCGACGAGCCGAGCAGCGCCCGCGCCCGAATCCAGGCGCCGGTCACGCCGGCGCGGGCTCGGGCGCCCGCGGCAGGGCGCCGGCCGGCCGCGCCGCGGCCTCGGCGGCCGCCCTCGGCGCCGGCGGCCAGTCAGGCACCAGCGCCACCAGCGCGAAGGGCAGGAACCAGGGGATGTAGAGGTAGAACCAGTGGGTCAGGCAGAGCTCGAAGCCGACCATGAGGGCGCCGCTGAGCGCGGCGAACTGGAGCATGTCGAGGCGGCGCGGCCAGCGCAGCAGCGCAAGGGCGCCCGCCGCCACGATCGCCATCAGCGCAATGTGCAGCGGGCGGAGCCCGGGATGCTGGCCCCAGATGGAGAACGGCGAGTCGCGCCCGACCTGGTAGGCGATGGTCCGCGACCAGAAGCTGCGCACACCGTCGAGGCCGTCGAGCAGCAGCACCCAGCCGGTCGCGGCGGTGGCGAGCGCCATCCCGCCGACGAAGAGCGCGGCGCGCCGGCGGCGCCCGCCGGCGCGCGGGAAGGGATGGCGCAGCCAGATTGGCACGAGCAGGAGCGGGAAGAGCTTCGCCGCGACCGCGAAGCCCAGCATCAGGCCGCGGCCCAGCGGCCGCCGCGCGAGCACGAGGCCCCACACGAGGGCGGCGGCGACGAGCGAGTCGTTGGAGTTGCTCTCGAGCGTGTAGGCGGTGAAGGGGAACGCCGCCCAGGCGAGCCCCAGGGCGGCCGCCAGCCGCCGGCCGCCGAGCTGCCACCCGAGGACCGCCATCCCGGCCAGGCTCAGCAGGTCGAAGAGCGACGCCGCCCCGTGAGCGGCCGACAGCTCGGCCGCGGTGCCGTCATAGGGGTAGACGAGCTCGAACGGCACGTCGGCCAGGTAGGTCAGCGGACCGTAGGTGTCGCAGCGCCCGCAATCGCTGGGGAAGGTGCCGTAGGGCGTCTGGCCGTGGGCGATCCGATCGGCGCCGATCACGCCCGCGTAGCCCACGTCGATCACGTTGGAGTCGAACGCGTTCAGGCCGAAGCGCAGCGCGAGCGCCAGGATCGCCAGCGTGACGAGCATCCACGTGGGGCACCAGCCGCGCAGGCCCGGGCGCGAGGGAGGAGCGGGGGCCGGCACGGCCGCCGGCAGCGCCTCCGTCGCCCGGGCCGCCCGGCCCCTCGCCAGGCCGATCCAGAGCAGCCGGGCGCCCAGGTAGACGAGCGGCGGGTACTGCAGCGGCACCGACGTGAAGACGTCGCCCTCGTTGAACCAGGCCAGCGAGACCGTGAACCCGAGCAGCGCCAGCAGGTCGAGGGTGCGCCAGGAGACCAGCCGCCGAAACCGCAGCAGCGGCACCAGGAAGACCACGCAGAGCGGGATCCAGACGCGCCAGCGGTTGATGGCGCGGCCGAACGCGCCCTCGTAGCCGCGGGCCATCTGCCAGGCCACCTGCGGACCCACCCGCGTCTCCGTCAGCTCCCCGGTCGCGTCCGAGATGAAGGCCTGGGCGTCGATGTACTCGACCCCCTTGCCGTCCTTGCGGATGAAGTCGACGGTCCAGGCCGATTTCTGGGGGTCCAGGACGGCGGCCACCCGGGTGGGCCGGTGGTCCTTGATCCAGCCGGCGATCTTCGGGTCGGCGCGCGCGAGCGAGGTCGCCTCCGCCTCGGTGAGCGTGGGCGGCGCGGCGCGCGGCCGGGCGCCGGTCGCCGCCGCCAGCAGGTCCACCCCGCCCTGGGCCGCGCCGACCACCATGCCGCGCACCGCGTCGGCGGCCGCCGCCGGCGTGGGCGCAGCGACCGACCGCCCGGGGGCCGCCGCCGCCGGCGCCGCGAGCAGCGCCAGGACGAGCAGCGCCAGCAGCGCCGCGTGACGCCGCGCCGCTCCTCCCCCCGTCCTCACTCCGCTAGCGGAAGGACCAGCGCCGGTTGAGCAGGAAGCTCACCGGCGTGACGGCGACGATCGCCGCGGCCTGCGACGGAACCTCCGGTGCGCCCGCCGCGACCAGCAGGTACAGGAGGATGAGGTTCAGCCCCAGCGCCAGCAGGCTGACCAGCAGGTAGCGCACCGCCTGGTGCATCGCCGGGAGGCGGTGTCGCTGGAAGGTCCAGAACTTGTTCCAGACGAAGTTGCTGGCCCAGGCGACGGAGAAGGCCCCGACCGCCGCCGCCAGGTAGTGCACGTCCGCGGTGTCGAACAGCGTCGTGAAGACGGCCAGGTTGACGACCCAGCCGGAGGCGCCGACGAGGCAGAAGCGCACCAGCTCCGCCCAATCGGAGCGGGTCGCGCGCCTGGGATCGGGGACCCGGACGAGCGCCAGGAGGCGGGCGGCTCGCAGCGCGGGCGCGCGCACCACCGGCGCGCGAACGGCCGTGGAGGCTTCCTCGGACACGCGG
>JAWVEW010000224.1:0-2578 GCA_033856495.1 Miltoncostaeaceae bacterium
TCGAACTGCGACGCGCCCTGCGCACGATCGATCAGGCCGTCGCCGAGCACGTCATCGCCGCGCGTCTGGGAATTGCTGCCTGAAACTCGTCACGTTGTTCCAGATCCCTGCGCCCAAGAAGAACTAGCCCGCCCCCCGCAGCGGGATGCCGCCCCGGCGCCGCCAGTGGACGGCCACGCCGACGATCAGCACGTCGAGCTCCTCGTCGACTGCTCTCCGACGCCCTCGCCGGGGGGAACGAGGCCAGGTTGGGGCGGGCCCGTGCCCGGGGCGCCGCTACCCTTCGCCGGTGATCGCGACCGCGCACGCCGCCGCCGGGGCCGCCGCCGCATCGAGGGCCGCGACGCCAGCCGGGGCATTCCTCGCCGGCCTGGCGAGCCACTACCTGCTCGATCGCGTCCCCCACTGCGACTACGGGCTCAGCTCCAGGCGGGGGCGCCTCGTGCTGGGGCTGGACCTGGCCGGCACGGCGCTGGTGGTCCGCCGGCTGGGCGCGTGGCGGGGACGACGGGCGGCCGGCGTGGCCGGGGGCCTGCTCCCGGACGTCCTGATGGTCGTGGGGAAGGGCCGGCGCAGCCGGCTGCTGCGCCTCCACGCGCGCGCCCACCGCGCCAACCACGTCCGCCTCAGGTGGCCGCTGCTCGCCGAGGCGGGGGTCCAGGCGGCGCTGGTCGCGCTCGTCCTGGCCAGGTCTCAGCGTTGCCCGAGCGTCGCCTCGATGCCGCGGACGTCCCCGTCCTCGTCGACGAGCACGGCGACATCGGCGTAGCCGAGGCGCGCGAGCTCGTCCAGGAGCTCGTCGGCCTGGCCACCCCCGAGCTCGAGGAGCAGCGCACCGCCGCGCCGCAGGACGCGCGGGCCGCCGGCCAGGACGCGCCGGACGATCTCGGTGCCGTCGCGGCCGCCGTCGTAGGACAGCGGCGACTCGAACGCGAAGGTGTCGCGCTGCAGCAGGGGCAGCTCCGCCGTCGGCACGTACGGGACGGCGCCGACCACGACGTCGACGCGGCCCTCGAGGGTGCGCGGCAGCGGGGCGAACAGATCGCCGCGGTAGGCCTCCACGCCGCTCGCCCTCGCACAGGCGACGGCACGCGGATCGACGTCGGACGCCACGACGCGCGCGCCGGGGCGGCCCGTGGCCAGCACCCTGGCGATCGCGCCGGCGCCGGTGCAGAGATCGATCGCCGCACCGTTCGCCGGCAGCCGCTCCACGGCGCGGCGCGCGAGCGGCTCGCTGTGCCAGCGCGGAACGTAGACGCCCGGATCGATGCGGATCTGCAGGCCGCAGAACGAGACGCTCCCGGTGATCCAGGCGAGCGGCTCGCCCGTGAGGCGGCGCCGGACGAGCGAGTCGAGGAGCCCGGCATCGCCGGCCGCGCATGCGAGGAGCTGCTCCGCCTCCTCGTCCGCCGCGATGAACCCGGCACCGCAGAGCAGCGCGGCGAGCGCCTCGTTCGTCATGCGCGCGCAGCCGGACCAGGCACGGCCGAGCCTACGGCGCGGGCAGCAGCGAACGGTCCGCGTAGACGGTGCGCCTGCGCCATCCGTCGAAGACGTTCCGCATCCAGCGGTCGACGGCGGCCTGCCGTCGCAGCGCGAGCTGGGTCTGGATGACGCTCGACCGGACCTCCGCGAACGACAGCGTCCGCGGCGGCGTGATCCCCGTCACCTGGATGATGTGCCAGCCGAGCTGCGTCTTCACCGGCTGCGAGATCTCCCGCAAGGCCAGGGAGGAGAGCGCCTTCTCGAACGGAGGCACGAGGGACAGGGGGAGGAGGGTTCCGAGGTCCCCGCCCTGGTTCCTGGAGCTCGGGTCGATCGAGTACCGCCGCGCGATCGTCGCGAAGTTGGCGTCGGTGACGAGGGCGCGAACGCGAACGGCCTCCGCCCTGCCGGCGACCAGGATGTGCCGGGCCTGCCGGAGCTCGGGGTTCCGATACCTCGCCCTGTGGGAGCGGTAGTACGAGAGCGCCTGCGCGCCGGAGAACCTGACCGGCTTCTTCAGGCGGACGGCGATCCGCTCCATCTGGAGCTGCCACCGGATGAGCGCGCGGACGTCCGCCACCGTGAACTTCAGCCGCGCCAGATAGGCGGTCAGCGCGGCGCCGGAGCCCAGTCGCTGGTCTCGCTTGAGCTCGTCGAGCCTCGCCTGGACCTGCCGGGCGCCGACCCGGCAGGGAGCGCCGCATCGCTCCGCCTCGATGGCGTAGATCCGCTCGGAGACGAGGCGCGCCATGGCGCTCTGGCGTGCGGCGCCATGGGCGGGGCTGCCGGGCGCCGGGATCGGCTGGTTCGAGGGTCCCTGGGCCAGCTGCTGCTCGACGGCGCGGCCGAGCTCGGCGTCCGTGATCCGCAGGCTGCCGACCTGCGCCGCCACGCCCGCCGGCAACGTCCCCACCGTGCCGGGGCCCGCGACGACGACCGTGGTCGCCGCGGCGGCCCAGCAGCAGCCAACCAGGGCGATCGCGGCGGCCGCGACGAGCATTGCAGCGGTGGCTCGGGGCATCGGGCATCCTCGCGATCGGTCCCTCCATGCTGGCAGCTTCGGCCTCCGGGACGTCGCTGAGGCCGTCATCCG
>JAWVEW010000225.1:0-2870 GCA_033856495.1 Miltoncostaeaceae bacterium
GCCGACCGGGATCGCCTTCGAGCGCTGGTCGAGGACCGCGGCGTGCCGCGGCTGCTCTCCCATCCCCTCGACCGGGAGGAGCTGGCGCGGGCGGCCGCCGCGCTCGTGGGCCTGCCGGCGCCGGCGACGCAGGCCGCGGACGAGCGCACCGTGCGCGCGGAGGCTGCCGTCGCGGCGATCGGGGAGCGATTCCGGGCGCGGGCGGTGGAGCACGTCGAGATCCTCGAGCGGCTCGCGCTGGCGCTGCTGGAAGGGGACGACGATCCCGCGCTCCGCGAGGAGGGGCAGCGAGCGGCCCACAAGCTGGCCGGCACGCTGGGCACGTTCGGCTTCCCCGAGGGCTCGCGGCTCGCGGGCGAGGTGGAGCGCGCCCTGGAGACCGGCACGGCGGATGCCGGACAGCTGGCCGAGGCCGCGGTGGCCCTGCGACGCCAGCTTCAGGAGCAGGAACGGCCGCAGGCCCCCTTGCCGGCGCCGGAGGCCGGCTGGCACACGCTGCTGCTGGTCGGAGTCGACGACGAGATGGCCGACCGGGTGGCCGCCGAGTGCCTGGCCCGGGGGCTCACCTGCCGGCCGGCCAGGGACGCCGGCGCCGCGCGCGCCGCCCTCGAGGCCGTCGCGCCCGACATCGTCCTGCTCGACCTGGCGGCAGGCCAGGCGGATGAGGAGGCCCTGGCCCTGCTCCAGGACCTGGCGACGCGGACGCCGCCGGTTCCGGTGCTGGTGCTCACGGACCCCGACGGCCTGGCCGACCGCGTGCGGATCTCACGACTGGGCGCGCGCGGGTTCCTGCACAAGCCGATCGCTCCGTCCCAGGCGGCCGAGGCGGCCGTCCTCCTGCTGGAGCGGCTGGCGCCCCCCGAGAACGGCGTGCTGGCGGTGGACGACGACCCCGCGGTGCTGGAGACGCTGCGGGCGCTGCTCGAGCCCGAGGAGCTCAGCGTCACCACGCTGCAGGATCCGCTCCGCTTCTGGGACGTGCTCGAGGGCGCCGCCCCCGCCATCGTCGTCCTCGACGTGGACATGCCCGGACTCACCGGCATCGAGCTCTGCCGGGCGATGCGCGCCGATCCCCGCTGGATCGCGACGCCCGTCCTCTTCCTCACCGCCCGCCAGGACGCCGAGACCATCCGCCGGGTGTTCGCCGCCGGCGCCGACGACTTCGTCGCCAAGCCGATCGTCGGCCCGGAGCTTGTGGCCCGGATCGAGAACCGGCTGGATCGCACCCGCCTGCAGGCCACCATCGCCGACACCGACCCGCTGACCGGCGTCGCGAACCGCCGGCACTCGGCCAAGGCGCTGGAGCGCGTGATGCGGCTCGCCGAGCGCTTCCGGCAGCCGATGAGCGTCGCGGTCGTCGACGTGGACGGCCTCAGGGGCGTCAACGACCTGCACGGCCACGCGGCCGGCGACCGGGTGCTGCGCCGGCTGGGCGCCCGGCTGCTGCGGGCCTTCGGCCCCGACGACGCCGTCGGCCGCTGGGGCGGCGGACAGTTCGTGGTGGGCATGCACGGGCTCGGCCGCGCGGACGGCGCCCAGCGGCTGGCGTCGGTTCTGGGAGGCTTCCGGGAGGAGCCGCTGCGCGGCCTGGACGGCACCCCGTTCACGCTGACCGTCAGCGCCGGCGTGGCCGAATACCCCGCCGACGGGACCGACCTGCAGGGCCTCTACCGCGCCGCCGCGGAGACGCTCGCGCGCGCCAGGCAGAAGGGTCCGGGAGCCGTGGTCTCCGTGGGGTGGGCTCCGGATGGCTCCGCCGACGGCATCGACACGGTGGACGTCGCCGTGGTCGAGGACGACGCATCGCTGGGCGAGTTGCTGGTCCACGCGCTGACGACCCGGGGCCGCACCACCCGCTGGATCGCGGACGGCCGCGAGGCGGTCGAATTGCTGGCAGCGGCCGATGGCAGGGTGCGGGCGCGCGTCGTCCTGCTGGACTGGGATCTGCCGGGAGTGGACGGGCTCACGGTGCTTCGCGCCATGGCGCGGGCGGGGGTCCTTCGACGCACGCGCGTGCTGATGCTGACGGTCCGCGCGACGGAGGCGGAGGTGCTGCAGGCCTTCGAGCTCGGGGCGTTCGACCACGTCTCGAAGCCGTTCAGCGTGAAGGTGCTGATGCACCGGATCGCACGCGCGCTGGGGAACTGAGGGCGGTTTCGGTGCAGCTCGTGCTCGTGGTGACGGCGCTGGTGCTGGGCGTGCTCGTCGCCCTCGTGGCGTCGTTGGTCCTGGGCCACGCCGTCTGGGGCGCGATCGTCGCCCCGCGTCGGCGGCGCCTGCTGGACCGGACCCGCGCCGCCGTCCTGGAGAGCCTCGACGGGACGCCGGCAGGCGCAGCCGCGACCTCCCTCGGGCGGCTGCCGCAGGACCTGCGGATCAGGGTGCTGGGCGAGCTCGCGGCGAACCTCGGCGGCGCCGGGCGCGAGCAGCTCACGGCGCTCGCCCGCGAGGTCGGCCTGCTCGACGCAGCCGAGGCCCTGTGCCGCAGCCGGCGCTGGTGGCGGCGGCTGCGGGGCGTGCGCCTGCTGACGATGCTGGGCGGCGGTGAGTCGGTCGTGCCGCCGCTTCTTCGCGACCCCGAACCGGCGGTCAGGGCACAGGCGGCCGAGTGGGCCGCCGATCACCCCCTGCCCCAGGTGACCGAGGCGTTGCTGGCGCTGCTCGGCGACCCGACCTCCCTCTGCAGGGCGGCCGTGCAGGACTCGCTGCTGCGCATGGGCGCACGCGCGGCCGAGCCGCTCGCCCGCTACCTGGAAAGCGCCTCGGGAATCGGCTGCGAGGGCGCGCTCGAGGTCGCGGCGGGCAGTCCCGACACCCGCTTCCTGCGCCCCGCGCTGACCCTGGCGGGCGATTCCTCGCCCCGGCTGAGG
>JAWVEW010000226.1:0-9369 GCA_033856495.1 Miltoncostaeaceae bacterium
CGGTCCAGGAACTCGAGGCCGCGGAGCCACTTGGCGCTCTTCCAGAAGTAGAGGCTGGGCACCAGCAGCCGCAGCGGCCGCCCGTGCTCGGGGTCCAGCTCGCGGCCGTCGTAGCGATACGCGAGCAGGACGTCGGCGCCCTGCAGGCGCTCGATCGGCAGGTTGGCCGTGTAGCCCTCCTCCGAATGGGCAAGGACGTGGGTCGCCTCGGGGAGCGGGCGCACCTGATCCAGCAGCCACGACATCGGCACGCCCTCCCAGACCGTGTCGAGCTTGCTCCAGGTGGTCACGCAGTGGATGTCGCAGGTCGCGGCGGCCGAGGGCAGCGCCCGGAACTCGTCGAAGCTCCAGCGTGCAGTGTGCTCCACCAGCCCGAAGACGCGGAAGTCCCAGTCTGGCGGCGCCTCGGTGTATGGGATCGACCCGGCATGGAGCACCGGGAAGTCGCGCACCAGGTGCTGCCCGGGGGGCAGCCGCCGACGCTGCTCGTCGGTGAGGCCGCGGTTGCGCAGGAGGGCCATGGATCCCGATTCTACGTGGGTCGTAACGTGGTCCCGCGGCGCCGGGACCGCGTTACGTTCCTCCTGCTGTCCGGGATGCCGAGGGCGGGCGTGGCGCCCCCGGCCGATCCATGATCGGCGACGCTCATGTGCAAGCCGTTGGCCGCGTGCGTTCGCCCGGTAAGAACTCTGGGTCGCCCTTCCCAGGGGTGAGCGTCAGCGTGGGCGCGGGGCGGCCTCGATCCGCTCGACGTGCTTGAGGAACATCTTCCGCCAGCCTTCAGGCAGCGCCGGCGCGGCGATCGCCCGCCGCAACTCGGCCACGTCGTCGTGGGCGAACGCGAACAGCCGGTGCAGCTCCGCGATGGTCGGCTGGTCCGCGGCCTGCGCGACCCGCTCGATCCGGTCGCCGGCGCCCACCTCGCCCTCCTCCAGGACGCGCGCGTAGGCGCCGGTGCGGCCCGCGCGGGCGAAGCGCTTGAGGAAGCCGGGGTCGCCCATCCGGATGCCGAGCTTGAAGCAGGGCTCCCGCGGCGTCGTCAGCTCCATGAGGGCTCCGCCGACCCGGAAGCGGTCGCCGACGTGCACGAGACGCTCGTCGAGGGTCGTCACGGTCAGGTTCTCGCCGAACTCGCCGGGCTGCAGCCGGTGTCCCAGCTCCTGCATCCACCACTCGTAGGCGTCCCAGCCGTAGAGGTAGACGGCCTTGTCGGCGCCGCCGTGCACGGAGCGGTCGGCCTGCACGTCCCCGTCCACCCCGAGCGGGCTCACCATCGCGCGGCCCGCGATCGGCCCCTTGAAGATGCCGGTCGCCACCATCCCGCCGCGGTGCGGGACCTCGACCCGCTGGCCGACGTTCACCGACAGCACCCGATCAGGCACCGGCGGCCTCCCGGCGCGCGGCCTCCGCCGCCAGCACCCGGTCGAGCGCCGCGTTCAGGACGAGCAGCGCGGCCGGCTCGCGCGCGGCGACCACCGGACGGCGGCTCACGGCGTCGAGGGGGGCGGCGTGGAGGTCCTCGGGGGCCGGCATCCCGACCAGGGCGCCGGCCTCGCGCGCGAAGAGCTGGGCCGCCGCGATGTCGACCGCCCGCGCGGGGGAGAGGCCCGCCATCGCGTCGCAGCGGCCGGCGCCGACCGTGCAGAGCGAGAGCGCGATCGACCCGATCACGCGCACCCGGTAGGCCTCGGCGAGCGCCGGCGCTGCGGCCGCGAGCCGGCTCGGGCTCGCGCCCTCGAGCGCCACGATCTCGAGCCGTCCCGAGGGCGGCGGCTGCAGCGGGCGGTCGTTCGTGCGGGCGCCGCCGCCCCGGACGGCCGTGTGCTCCTCCCCGTTCGCGTGATCGCGGACGTAGGCGATCGCGACGTCGCCCATCCGCGGCCCGTCCGCGATCGCGATGGAGGTGGAGAACGCGGGCAGGCCCCGGCGGGCGTTGAGGCTGCCGTCGATCGGGTCCACCACCACGAGGGCCGTCGAGGCGTCGCCGACGGGGCCGATCGCGCCGCACTCCTCGCTCAGCACCGCGAAGACGGCCCCCTCGGCGCGGAGCGCCTCCAGCTCGGCGAGCACGATGTCCTCGGCCAGCTGGTCGATCGCGAGGGTGGTGTCGCCGCCGGCCCCCCGGCCCAGCGGCCGCCGCCGCTCGGCCACGGACATCGCCGCGGCCTCCTCGCCGATGCGCCGGCCGGCCTGTCGCAGCACACCCAGCCACCGGTGCGCGGCGATCCCGGCCGGCGCCGGCTCAGCCATCGTCGAGCGTGTGGATCGCGACGCCGGTGAGGAGCTTGGGCGTGAAGTAGGTCGACTTCTGCGGCATCGTGCCGCCGGCGTCGGCGACGCGGGCGACCGTCGCCACCGACGGGGCACGCAGCAGGAGCGCCGCGGCGGCCGGGCCCCCGCGCACCGCGCGCCAGGCCTCCGCCGGGTCCTGCGTGTACGAGAGGGCGCCCCGGGCGGCGAGGACGGCCTGGTCGGCGCCGAGCGCCGGCTCGAGCAGGTCGCGCTCGAGGACGACCGTGTCCAGCCGCCCGGCCGAGGAGGCGTCGTCGTCGTGCTGCCCGAGGAGCAGCGCAAGCCGGTCGGGGAGGACCAGGCCGAAGGCGGGCCGGTCCGCGGGCGCCTCCCCCAGCGCCTCCAGCAGGTCCTGCAGGCCGCCCGAGGCGGGAAGGGTCTCGAAGCGCGCGGTGGCGCCGTCGGGCCACTCCGAGAGCAGGCGGTGGGTCGCGAGCACCGCCAGCCCGGGGTCCTCGAGCGCGGTCAGGCCCATCATCACGAAGTCGTCCGGGCGCAGCCGCTCCGCGCCGCCCAGCGCCCGCTCGCCCCGGTAGGCGAGGGCGGTCTCATAGCGGTGGTGGCCGTCGGCGATCAGGATCCAGCGCCCGGCGAAGCTGGCGGTCACCGCCGCGCACGCGTCGACGTCGTCGATCCGCCAGATGCGGTGGAGGGTGCCGTCGCGGTCCGTGAACTCGGCGTCGGGCGGCCCCTCGACCCCCGCGATCCGCCAGACCGCGCCCTCGCCGTCCGGGTAGAGGCCGAACACCGGCGAGAGCTGTGCACGGGCGGAGCGCATGAGCCGCAGCCGGTCCTCCCGAGGGCCCGCGTGGGTGCGTTCGTGGGGGCGCACGACCCCCCGCTCGTAGGGCTCGAGACCCACGGCCGCCACCAGCGTGCGCCGCTCCCGCGGGACCCCGTCGGCCAGCGTGAAGGACTGCGTCCAGGCCAGCATGCAGGGATAGTCGGCGCGGCGGAGGACGCCTGCCTCCCGCCAGCCGGAGAGCAGGTGCGGCACCTCCTCGTAGGGCACCTCGGGGAGGATCAGGTGGACGACGTTGTAGGGGCTCGCGCGCAGGTACTCCTGGCGCGCGGGCGCCGATATGACGTCGTAGGGGGGCGCCACCAGCGTCCCCAACGGGCCCGCCGCGGCCTCGTCGTATTCGAGCGCGCGAAAGGGGCGGACGAGGGCCACGGCCCCCGATGCTACCAAGGGGGCTGTCCCGGAAGTCCCCCGGCCGCCGCCGTGCCCGTCCGGGCACCGATCTACCATCGGGTGGATGCTCGACGACCTCACCCCGCAGCAGCGCGACGCCGTCGCGCACGCATCGGGGCCGCTGCTCGTGGTGGCCGGCGCCGGCGCGGGCAAGACCCGGGTCCTGTGCCGCCGCCTGGCCTGGCTGGTGGATCGCGGCGCGTCGCCGGCCGAGGTGCTGGCGCTCACCTTCTCGGCGCGGGCGGCGGAGGAGCTTCGGGGCCGCGCCGAGGAGGCGCTGGCGGTCGCGCACGAGACGCTGCGGGTCACCACCTTCCACGCCTATGCGATGGAGCTGGCGCGGGTCCACGGGGTGGAGCGCGGGCTGCTCCCGGCGACCGCGCCGGCGACCGACGACGACCGCTCGCTGCTGCTGCTCGCCCGGCTCGGCGGGTTGGAGCTGGTCGAGCACGACCTGCGCGGCGACCCGGCCGAGGTGGTGAGCCGCTTCCGCGACCGCATCAACCGCTGCAAGGACGAGCTGGTGACGGCGGCCGCATTCCGCGCGCACGCCGAGGAGGCGCTCAAGCGCGCCGGCGGCAACGCGTCGGCGGCCAAGCGCGCCCGGGCGGACCTGGAGTTCGCGCGGGTCTACGAGCGCCACGACGCCTGGCTGGCCGAGGCCGGTCTGGAGGATTTCGGCGAGTCGCTGCTGCGGGCGCTGGCGCTGCTGCGCCGGCATCCGGATCGGCTCGCAGCCGCCCGGGCCGAGGCGCGCCACATCCTGGTCGACGAGTTCCAGGACACGAACCGGGCGCAGGCGGAGCTCCTGCACCTGCTCGCCGACGGGGCGGAGAGCCTCGTGGTCGTCGGCGACGACGACCAGGGCATCTACCGCTTCCGGGGGGCCTCGACGAAGAACATCGCCGACTTCCGGGCGCGCTACCCGGACGCCGCCGAGGTGCGCCTGGAGCTCAACCACCGCTCCACCCAGGCGATCCTCGACGCCGCCGGCGCGGTGGTGGCGCCGCTGGCCGACCGCGCCTCCAAGCGCCTGCGGGCGCTGCCCGAGGCGGCCGGACCGGCGCCCGCCTTCTGGATCGCCCCCGACGAGCAGGGCCAGGCGCGGGCGGTCGCCGAGGGCATCGCCCGGCTCGCCGGTCAGGGCGTGCCGTTCGAGGAGCAGGGGGTGCTGATGCGGGCGGTGCGCCTGGAGGCGCGGCCGGTCATCGCCGCCCTCGAGCGCGCCGGCATCCCGCATCAGGTGCACGGCGGGGTGGGCCTCTTCGAGCGGCGGGAGGTGCGCGCCGCCCTCGCCTGGCTGTGCGCGCTGGCCGACCCGACGGACGCGCCGGCGCACCTGCGGGTGGCGGCCGAGCTCGCGCCCGAGCTCCCCTGGCCCGCGGCCGCCGAGGCCGTGGCGGAGGCTGCCGCCTGCGGCCGCACGCTGACCGGCGCGCTGGCGGAGGCCGCCCGCGCCGCCGGCGCCACCGCGGCCGAGCGGCTGCTCGGGGAGCTGGGCCGCGCCGGGGCGGCGCTCGCGCCGGACGACCTCGTGCGTGAGGTGCTCGACCGCTCGGGGCTGCGCCGTGGCGCCCTCGCCCTCGGCGGCGCCGAGGGCGCGTCGCGGCTCGCGGGGCTCGGGGCGCTCGAGCGCCTCGCCGTCGACCTCTGCCAGCGCGATCGCGCCCTGGACGCCGTCGGCCTGGCGCGGCGGCTGGCGGGGCTCGCCGCCGTGGGTTACCGCGGCGATGGCGGCGCGCCGGCGCGGCGGCTGGGCGTGCAGGTGATGACCATCCACCAGGCGAAGGGCCTCGAGTTCGATGCGGTGCACGTGATCGGGCTGGTCGCCTCGGGCCTGCCGGGCCGCGACCGCTCGCGCATCGACATCCCGGACGCGCTCCTCCAGGAGAGCCTGCCGCGGGGCAGGGACGCCCACGTCGCCGAGGCCAGGCGCCTCTGCTACGTCGCGATGACGCGCGCCCGCACCCATCTCGTGCTGTGCACCTTCCGGGCCGGGGAGCGGGGCAGCCGGCAGCAGCCCTCGCCGTTCTGGGAGGAGGCGCGGAGGGCGCTGGGAGGCCCGGAGCCGATCGAGGTGGGCGCGGCGCCCGAGCAAGGGCTGCTCGAGGCGATCGGGCAGCGGCGCGAGGCGTTCGAGCAGCGTTCGCTGCGCGCGGCGGCGGCGCTGGCGGAAGGGCTTCCGGAGGACGACGCCGGGCTGGAGGCGGCCCTGGAGGCCGCTCGCGAGCTGGTGCTGGCGCGCGCCGCGGCGTTGCGGGGCCCGGCGCCGATCGCCGTCCCGGCCAACCCGCCCGCACGCCCGGCCCGCCCCGGGGTCACGCTCACCGCAACCGACGTCCTTCGCTACCGCAGCTGTCCGCTCGCCTACCGCTTCGCCCGGGTGGACCGGGTGCCCGAGCGTCCGGCGCCGGCGCGCGCGATCGGCGTGGCGGCCCACGCGGCGCTCGAGGCGCACCACCGGCCCGGCGGCGAACCGGGGGACGGCGCCCGCCTGGTGGCGCGCTTCGCCTCCGAGCTGTCCCGGCGCGGCGTGGCCGATCTGCCCGAGGCGCGGCAGGCGCTGGAGCGGGGGCGCGAGTGGCTGCCCCGCTACCACGAGCGGACGGTGCGCATGCGGGCGCGCACGCTCGCCGTGGAGCGCGACTTCACGATGACGATCGGGCCCCACCGCCTCCGCGGCCGCGTCGACCGCATCGACCGCCATGCCGGCGGCGGCGACCAGCTCGTCGACTACAAGACGGGCCGCCAGCCGGGTCCCGGTGGCGAGGAGGAGCAGGACCTGGTGCTCCGGCTCTACCTGGCGGGCGCCCGCGAGGCATGGGGCGCCCCCGCGCGGGGCGCGACGCTGGAGTATGTCCTGGACGGCGGCACCCGCCAGCTGCACCCCGAGCCGGCCGAGCTCGCGCTGGCGCTCGAGGAGGCGCGGACGGTCGCGGACGGCATCGCCGCGGGCAACTTCGAGCCCCGGCCTTCCTGGGCCTGCCGGAGCTGCGACTTCGCGCTGATCTGCCCGGCGCAGGACAGGTAGCCCCGGGGCCCATTCGCAGCCCCTCCCCAGGCTCCTCACAGGAAAGGGCGCTACCGTTCGCGCTGGCCCCGCACCAGAGGGGAGGCCAGCATCATCGATCAGTCGACGGACCGGCAGGCGCGCGAGGACACCCCCGCGCTGATCCTCGTCGTGGACGACGAGGAGAGCATCACCCAGCTCGTGGCCACCGCGCTGCGCTACGAGGGCTTCACGGTCGAGACGGCCGAGAGCGGACGGGCGGCGCTGGCGGCGAGTGCGGCCCGCCGGCCGGACCTCGTGATCCTGGACGTCATGCTGCCCGACCTGGACGGCTTCGAGATCCAGCGCCGGCTCGCCGCCTCCGGCGATCCCGTCCCGGTGGTCTACCTGACCGCCCGCGACCGCACCGAGGACCGCGTCCACGGGCTCACGCTGGGCGCCGACGACTACGTGGGCAAGCCGTTCAGCCTCGACGAGCTGGTTGCGAGGGTCCGGGCGGTGCTGCGCCGCACCCGCGGCCCGGGCCGCCGGCGCGCCCGCCTGCGCTTCGCGGACCTCGAGCTGGACGAGGACACGCGCGAGGTGCGCCGCGGCGGCCGCCTCATCGAGCTCACGCCGACCGAGTTCAACCTCCTGCGCTACCTGCTGCTGAACGCCGGACGGGTGCTCAGCAAGTCGCAGATCCTCGACCACGTCTGGCGCTATGACTTCGGCGGCGCCTCCAACGTGGTGGAGACGTACATCAGCTACCTGCGCAAGAAGATCGACTCGCATGGCCCGCCGCTGATCCACACCGCCCGCGGCTTCGGCTACCGGCTGCGCCTGCCCGGCGGGTAGCCGTGTCGCTCCGCGTCCGGCTGCTCGCCATCACGCTGGTCCTGGTGGCGGCCGGCCTGTCCCTCGCCGGCGTGGTGACGTACCGCTACCTCGATTCCTTCCTGGTGGACCGGGTCGACCAGCAGTTGGAGCAGGCGCAGCCGCCGGTCGTGGCGGCGCTCAACAACGGCACCCTCCGCCGCGACGGGTTCGGCTCGGGCCTGCCGCCCGGCACCGTCGTCGTGGTGCGCGATGCGAACGGCGAGCTGGTCGGCCCTCCGGTGATCGTCGCCTTCCACCGGCCCGAAGCCCGGCTGCCCCTGCTCCCCGGCCTGCCTCCCGCAGGCCACTTCACGGCAGGGGCGATCGGCGGCGGCGGATCGTTCCGGGTCCAGGCCGCCTCCGTCCAGTTCT
This sequence comes from Miltoncostaeaceae bacterium, assembly GCA_033856495.1. GTDB lineage: Bacteria > Actinomycetota > Thermoleophilia > Miltoncostaeales > Miltoncostaeaceae > JAWVEW01. Next base: position 7,728 of record JAWVEW010000226.1, read on the forward strand.
TGAACGCCGCGGTGCCGGGCCCGGGCACCCTGCTGGTGGCCGTGCCGCTGGACGACGTCGCCCAGACCCTCGGCCGGCTGGTCTGGATCGAGGTCGCCGTCGGCCTGGCCGTCCTGATCATCCTCGGCCTGCTGGCCTCCTGGCTCATCCGGGCGACGCTCCGGCCGCTCGGTGGGATCGAGGAGACCGCGGGCGCGATCGCCGCCGGCGACCTCTCGCGGCGGGTCGAGGACGCCGACCCGCGCACCGAGGTGGGCCGGCTCGGCCGCGCCCTGAACGCGATGCTGAGCCAGATCGAGGCGGCCTTCGCGGAGCGGCGGGCGGCGGAGGGCCGCCTCCGCCAGTTCGTCGCCGACGCCTCCCACGAGCTGCGGACGCCGCTCACGTCGGTGCGCGGCTACGCCGAGCTCTTCCGACGCGGGGCCGCCCAGCGCCCGGACGACCTGGCGACCGCGATGCGCCGCATCGAGTCGGAGTCGGCCCGGATGAGCGTGCTCGTGGACGACCTGCTGCTGCTCGCGCGGCTCGACCAGGGCCGGCCGCTCGAGCGCGAGCCGGTGGACCTGATCCCTCTCGTCGCCGACCTGGTCACCGACGCGCGCGCCGCGGAGCCGGGACGGCCGATCGTCCTTTCGGGCGACGGGCCCGTGATCGTGCAGGGCGACGAGGGGCGCCTTCGCCAGGTCGTGGCGAACCTGCTCGCGAACGCCCGCGACCACACGCCCCCCGAGACCCCGGTCAGGGTGCAGGTGGCCGCCGACGGGGACCAGGCGGTGATCGAGGTGGCCGACGAGGGGCCCGGCCTTCCGGCCGACGCGTCGGAGCGCGTCTTCGAGCGCTTCTTCCGGGTGGACGCCTCGCGGGCGCGGGCCAGCGGCGGCACGGGCCTGGGACTCTCGATCGTGGCCGCGATCGCGGAGGCTCACGGGGGGCATGCGAGCGCCGAGTCGCACCCGGGACGCGGCGCGACCTTCCGGGTTGTCCTGCCCCGGGCCGCCCCGGCGGAGAACCGGCCCGAGGCGGCGCCGGCGCCGGCCGCGGCCGCCGACCCCTCGGCGCGCCAGTAACGGGGAAGCTCCGGGCCGTTGCCGGTCGGCCCGGAGCCGGGCGCCCCCTACGGGATCGGCATCACGCCCCTGCGCCAGCCGCGGCCGAAGGCCGGCTGACCGGAGATCATGTCGTCGAGCCGCTGCTGGAGCGACGAGAGGACGTCGTCCGCCTGTGACTGCGTGAGCTTTCCGGCCGCCACCGCGGCGTCCAGATCCTTCGTCGCCGCAGCCGCCAGCGCCGCCTTCAGCCCCTCGGCGGTCTTCCCCTGCGCGGTCGCGATGTCGGCGAGGCTCTTGCCCGATCCGAGGTCGCTGCGAAGGTCGCTGAGGCTCAGGCCCAGGTAGCTGGCGGCCGCCGCCATCGTGTCGGGCTTGAGGATCCCGAACGGGCCGCGCCCGAAGCCGGGGCCGTGGCCGCGCCACATCGCGCCGCCGCGGGGGCCGGGGCCGAGCTTTCCGGCGATCAGGTCGTCGAGCCGTCCCGAGGTCGACGACAGCAGCTCGTCCGCCTGAGCCCGGGTGAGCTTCCCGGCCGCCACCGCGGCGTCGAGATCCTTCTTCGCAGCCGCGACCACCGCCGCCTTCAGGCCGTC
>JAWVEW010000227.1:0-3133 GCA_033856495.1 Miltoncostaeaceae bacterium
ACCGGGCGCAAGATCATCGTCGACACCTACGGCGGCATGGCGCGCCACGGCGGCGGCGCCTTCAGCGGCAAGGACCCGTCGAAGGTGGACCGCTCGGCCTGCTACGCGGCCCGCTGGGTGGCCAAGAACGTGGTGGCGGCCGGGCTCGCGCGCCGCTGCGAGGTGCAGGTGGCCTACGCGATCGGCGTCGCCCACCCGGTCTCCGTGATGGTGGACTGCTTCGGCACCGAGCGCCGCTCGATCTCGCTGATCGAGCAGTGGGTGAAGAGCCGATTCGACCTGCGCCCCGCGGCGATCATCGAGGCGCTCGACCTGCGGCGCCCGATCTACCAGAAGACCGCGGCCTACGGCCACTTCGGGCGCTCCGACCCCGACTTCACCTGGGAGAGCACCCTGATCGGCCAGGAGGCCGCGGGGCGGGCGACCGCAACCGGCTGAGCGCCCTCGCCGCCCCGATCATCTCGCCGGAAACGGGTGATGCCGGGATAGCCGAGGCACTCGCCGCCCCGGCGGCGCAGGTGGTGCCGCTGGTCGAGGCGCGGGCGCTCGACCGGACGCTCGACTACGCGGTGCCCGAGCACCTCGCCGGCGAGGTCGGCCCCGGAAGCCTGGTGGCCTGCCCGCTGGGGCCGCGGCGATGGGTGCTGGGGGTCGTGCTGTCCCTCGGCCCGCCGACGCACGAGGGGCGGCTGGTCCCCCTGGCGGGGGTGGTCGCCGCGCCGGCGGTGCCGCAGCGGCTGCTGGACCTGGCGCTCTGGGTCTCGCGCTACTACGTGGCGCCGATGGCCGACTGCCTGCGGCTGGTCCTGCCCCCGCGGGCCGAGGGGGCGCTGCGGCGGGATCGGGACGGGGGCTGGGTCCTGCGCGCGCCGCCGGCGCAGGCCGGGCGACTGGTCGCGAGCGACCCGGCCGAGGGCGGCACCCCGCGCCAGCGAGCCGTCGCGGCGGCGCTCGCGGCGGGAGGAGGGACGATGCCGGCGGCCGACCTCTGCCGGGCGGCCGGCACCACCCTCGAGACGCTCCGCCGCATGGCCGCCGCGGGCCTCGTGACGCTCGAGCGGGAGGCGCAGGAGCGCTCCGGCCTCGACTGGTTCGGGACGCTCGGGCCGGCGCCCGCGCCGCGTCCGGGCCCGAGCCTCACCGGCGCCCAGGCCGATGCGGTCGGCGCGATCCGCGGCCTGCTCGAGCGCGGCGAGGGCTCGCTGCTGCTGCACGGCGTGACCGGCTCGGGGAAGACCGAGGTGTACCTCGCGGCCATCGCCGACGCGCGTGCGCGCGGGCGCTCGAGCCTGGTGCTGGTGCCCGAGATCGCGCTGACCCCGCAGATGCTCGGGCGCCTGCGCGACCGGCTGGGCGAGGGCGTCGCCGTGTGGCACTCGGCGCTCGCGCCGGCCGAGCGGACGGCCGAGGACCGGCGCGTGCGCGAGGGGCGCGCGGACGTGGTGCTCGGGGCGCGCAGCGCCGTGTTCGCCCCGCTCGAGAACCTCGGGCTGGTGATCGTGGACGAGGAGCACGAGGCCTCCTACAAGCAGGACGGCCCGCCGCGCTACGACGCCCGCCAGGTCGCGTGGCGGCGTGCCCGGGCCGAGGGGGCGGTGGTGGTGTACGGCAGCGCCACGCCGCGGCCCGAGAGCTGGGCGGCGCTGCCCCGGCGCACGCTGCCGGGGCGGGTCGACGACGTCCCGCTGCCCCCGGTCGAGGTCGTGGACATGCGCACCCAGCCGCCGGGGCCGATCTCGCGTCCGCTGGCGCAGGCGCTCGAGGACGGCGCGGCGCGAGGCCAGAAGGCCATCGTGCTGCTCAACCGCCGGGGATTCGCCCGCGTGCTCCTCTGCCGCGCCTGTGGATGGATCGCGAGCTGCCCGGCCTGCGACGTCTCGCTGGTGCTCTACCGGCCGCCGGAGCGCCTCGCCTGCCACCACTGCGGGGCCGAGTCGCCTGCCCCGGTGCTCTGCCCGGCCTGCCGCTCGGCCGAGCTGTCCCGTCAGGGCAGCGGGACCGAGGGGCTCGGCGCCTCGCTGGAGCGGCTGCTTCCCGGCGTGCGCCTGGTGCGGCTGGACGCCGCGAGCGCGGCGGCGCGCGGGTCCCTGCCGCGCCTGCTCGAGGACTTCGCGCGCCCGGGGGCGGCGGTGCTCTACGGCACCCAGATGGTGGCCAAGGGCCACGACCTGCCCGACGTGGCGGTCGCCGGGGTGGTCGACGCCGACAGCGCCCTCCAGCGGCCGGACTTCCGGGCCGAGGAGCGCGCCTTCAGCCTGATCGTGCAGCTGGCGGGGCGCGCCGGGCGGCGCGGCGAGCCGGCGCGGGTGATCGTGCAGGCCTACGAGCCCGCGGCCCGGGCGGTGCGGCTGGGGGCCGCGCACGACGTCGAGCGCTTCCTCGGCGAGGAGATCGCCCGCCGGCGCGAGCGCGGCTTCCCGCCCTTCTCGCACCTGGTGCGCGGCGTCGTGGAGGGCGAGGATGCGTCCGCCGTGCATCGGGCGGCCGTCGCGCTGGCGGACGACCTCCGGGCGGCCGCTGCGGAGGTGGACGTCCTGGGGCCGGCGCTGCTGCACCGCCTGCGCGGCCGCCACCGGCGTGCGCTGCTCGCCCGCGCCGCGCGGGCGGCCGACGCCGCGGTCCCGCTGCGCGCCCTGGTGGACGCGCGGGGGGCCGACCTGCGCCGGGCGGGGGTGCGGGCCGTCATCGACGTGGACCCCCAGGAGACCTGACCCACATCCCCACCCGTAGGAGCTAGCGGGCGAGGTCCCTCAGCAGCTGCCGCCAGAGCGGGCTCGCGTGCGGATGCGAGGCGACGAACGACCGCAGGGGCTTCGCCAGCGAGGCCCGGTCGGGCGCCGAGAGCCGGCGGAAGGGGATGCCCGGCCCGCGCGGCACCACGTGTTGGCTGAACGTGATGGTCCCCCGGGCGTCGCGGACCGTGCCGACGATGTCGACCCCGATGCCGAGCGTCGCCACGATCGCCCGGGGCCCGTGCGTGACGCTGGCGAAGCGGACCACGTCGAAGCGGCCGGACGGGGCCGTCCCCCGCGTCGCGGCCGCCGCGGCCAGCGTCGAGCCGCCGGCGAGGACGGCGGCGGCGAGGGCCGCGGTCAATCGTGCGGTATGCCTGGTCTCGTGGTGCACGCTCGTC
>JAWVEW010000228.1:0-4649 GCA_033856495.1 Miltoncostaeaceae bacterium
CATCCGAACCTCCTTGGCTCGCATCCCTGAGAAGACGCGAGGCTAGGAGCAGCTTCGGATGACGCGTGGCACCTGCTATTCGCGGGACGCCGGTCGCTCAGCGACCCACTGGAACCCCTGAAGAGCCTCAATTGGCCAGCTCCCGTCAAGGCCGCTGCCCGACGCCCACGCGCGAAGACCGACGCCTCGCCGGCGCGATTGACCCCGGCGCCGGCGGCCAATCGACCGTCACACAGCGCCCCGAGGGCCCCGGGTCGATCTGGTACCGTGCCGGCGCTGATGCTGCCCCTTGCCCAGGTGCTCCCGCCCTCCGCGGGCCTCACGCCGGAGGGGCACCTTGCAGTCGGCGGGTGCGACCTCGTGGCGCTCGCCGAGGAGCACGGGACGCCGCTGGTCGTCTACGACGAGGGGGCGCTGCGAGCGGCGGCCCGGGCCTACCGCGACGCCTTTGCCGCACACGCGCCGGATGCTCGGGTCGTCTACGCCAGCAAGGCCTACTTCGGCCTCGCCATGCTGCGGCTGGCGCTGGCGGAGGGCCTGGACGTCGACGTCGCCTCGGGCGGCGAGCTCTACGCGGCCCTTCGCGCCGGCTTCGCGCCGGAGCGCATCTGGGCCCACGGCAACAACAAGGACGCCGGCGAGGTGCGGGCGCTGCTCGAGGCGCGGGTCGGCCAGGTCATCGTCGACAGCCTCGACGAGATCGCGCTGCTGGCGCGCATCGCCGGTGAGCTGGGGGTCCGCCAGCGGGTGCTGGTGCGGGTGACGCCGGGGGTCAAGCCCTCGACCCACGCCTACATCTCCACCGGCCAGCTCGACTCCAAGTTCGGCTTCTCGCTGGAGGGCGGCCTCGCAGCCGAGGCCCTGGCCGCGGTGCGCGCCCAGCCTGAGCTGGAGCTCGTCGGGCTCCACTGCCACATCGGCTCGCAGCTCTTCGAGCTCTCCTCCTACCGGGCGGCCGCGGCGCTGCTCGCCGACTTCGCGGCCTCGGTCGACGGCGACCAGTTGATGCTGATGAACATGGGCGGGGGCCTCGGCATCGCCTACTCGCGCGACGACCGCCCACCTCCGGTGGAGGACTACGCGGAGACGGTGATGGGCGCCGTCGCGGAGGAGTGGGCGCGCGTCGGCCTGCGCCGCCCCCAGGTCGCGGTCGAGCCCGGCCGCAGCGTGGTGGGCCGGGCGGGCCTCAACCTCTACCGCGTCGGCACCGTGAAGCACATCCCGGGGGTCCGTACCTACGCGGCGGTCGATGGCGGGATGAGCGACCTCATCCGCCCGATGCTCTACGGCGCCCGCTACGAGGTGATCGTCGCCAACCGTGCCGACGCCGAGGCAACCACCAGCCTCCGCCTGGTCGGCAAGCATTGCGAGAGCGGCGACGTGCTCGCCCAGGAGGCGCTCCTGCCCGAGATCGAGGTGGGCGACCTCGTCTGCCTGCCGGCGACGGGCGCCTACGGCGTGGCGATGGCCTCGAACTACAACGGGGTCCCACGGCCGGCCGTGGTCTTCGTCGACGAGGGGCGCTCCCGCCTGGTGACGCGGCGCGAGACCTTCGCCGAGATCGTCGCGAGGGACCTGTGAGCGGTCGATGAAGGGCGCGCCCGTCCGGATCGGCCTGCTCGGATGCGGGACGGTGGGGCAGGGAGTGGTGCGGATGGTCGCCGAGCAGGGCGCCACCATCGAGCGCGCCTCCGGCCACCGGCTGCAGCTCGGCCCGATCCTGGTCCGCGACCTGAGCAAGGAGCGGCCGGGGGTCGATCCCGAGCTGCTCACCACGGACGCCGCCGACGTGCTGGACGACCCGGACGTGTCGGTCGTGATCGAGGTGATGGGCGGCCTGGAGCCCACCTTCGACTACCTGCGGCGAGCGCTCGCCGCCGGGAAGGCCGTGGTCACGGCCAACAAGCAGCTGCTCTCGCGGCACGGCCCGGAGCTGCTGGAGGCGGCCGAGCGCGCCGGCACCGAGTTGCGCTTCGAGGCCTCCGCGTGCGCCGCGATCCCGGTCATCAAGGTGCTGCGCGAGTCGCTGCTGGTGGCCGAGATCGGCGCCATCACGGGAATCGTCAACGGCACCACGAACTTCATCCTCAGCGAGATGCGCCGCTCTGGGCTCTCGTACGACGACGCGCTCGCCCTCGCCCAGGAGCGGGGCTACGCGGAGGCGGACCCCACGGAGGACGTCGGTGGCGCCGACGCCGCCGCAAAGATGGCGATCCTGGCCTCGATCGCATTCCATGCCCGGGTGCTGCTGGACGACGTCCCGTTCGAGGGCATCGACCGGCTCCAGGGCGAGGACATCGACCTCGCATGGGAGCTCGGCTTCGTGGTCAAGCTGCTCGGCGTCGCCCGGCTGGTGGACGGTGCGGTGAGCGTGCGCGTGCATCCGGCCCTGGTGCCCAGCGATCACCCGCTGGCCGCGGTGTCCGGCTCGGACAACGCCGTGCTGCTCGAGTCCAGCACGGCGGGCGAGATCATGCTGGTCGGGCCGGGCGCGGGCGGCACCGAGACGGCCTCCGCGGTCATCGCCGACGTCCTCTCGATCCTCGGCACCCAGCGCGGATCGTTCCTCCACAACGCGCTCGCCGACGCCGGCCGTCCCTTCGCGTCCGCGGACAGGATCGACTCGGCGTTCTACGTCCGCCTGCACGTGGCCGACCAGCCCGGCGTGCTCGCACGCGTGGCCGCCATCTTCGGCGAGCACCAGGTGTCCATCCGCACGGTGGTCCAGAAGGGGGAGGGGGAACAGGCGCGGCTCGTGCTGGTGCTTCATCGCGGGCCGGAGGTGAACGTCCACCAGGCGATCGATCGCATCCGGAAGCTGGCGGACGTCCGTGGCGAGCCGGTGGTGCTGCGGGCGCTCGGGTCGGGGCAGGGGGCGAACGGACGGTGATCCCGCTGCTCCAGCGCTATGCAGACCTTCTGCCGGTGACCGAGCGCACGCCGGTCTTCTCGCTCGGGGAGGGGGACACCCCGCTCGTGGCGCTGCCGCGGCTCTCCGAGCGGCTGGGCGTCCAGCTGTCGGCGAAGCTGGAGGGCATGAACCCGACCGGCAGCTTCAAGGACCGGGGCATGACGCTGGCGGTGTCCAAGGCGGTCGAGGAGGGCGCCGACGCCGTCATCTGCGCCTCCACCGGCAACACCTCGGCATCGGCGGCGGCGTATGCGGCGCGAGCCGGCCTGAAAGCGGCGGTCGTGATCCCGCATGGACGAATCGCCGCGGGCAAGCTGGCCCAGGCGCTCATGCACGGGGCGAAGGTGCTGGCGCTGGAGGGAAGCTTCGACGACGCGCTGGCGATCGTGCGGGACCTGGTCGCCCGGCACCGGGTCGCGCTCGTCAACTCGCTCAACCCGTTCCGTCTGGAGGGTCAGAAGACCGGCGCCTTCGAGGTCTGCGACGAGCTGGGCGACGCTCCGGACGCACTCTGCATCCCGGTCGGGAACGCCGGCAACGTGACCGCCTACTGGGCCGGCTTCCTCGCCTACCGCGAGGCCGAGCGCTCACGCTCGCTGCCCCGCCTCTACGGCTTCCAGGCCGCCGGGGCGGCGCCGCTGGTGCTCGGCAGGCGGGTCGCGGCCCCCGAGACGGTCGCGACCGCCATCCGCATCGGGAACCCGGTCCGCGGCCAGGAGGCGCTGGCGGCATGCGCCGATTCGGGCGGGAGCATCGCCGCCGTCACCGACGACGAGATCCTCTCCGCCTACCGCCTCCTGGCGTCGACCGAGGGCATCTTCTGCGAGCCTGCGTCCGCGGCCTCGGTGGCCGGAGCCATCAAGCGCGCCGAGGCCGGCGGCTTCGGCGAGGGCGAGCGGGTCGTCTGCGTGCTGACCGGACACGGGCTGAAGGACCCGGTCACGGCGATCGAGGTGAGCCCGGAGGTGCGCAGCCTCCCGGTCAGCCTCGAGGCAGTGGAAGAGGCCCTCTTCGCCTGAGTCGCTGACAGTGACGGCGCCGGCGACCTCGGCGAACCTGGGGCCCGGCTTCGACGTGCTGGCGGTCGCCCTCGACCTGACCAACCAGGTCAGGGTGACGCGGCGGCCCGGTCCGCTCGAGGTCCGCGTCCGGGGCGAGGGCGCCGATGAGCTGCCCGAGGACGCCTCCAACCTCGTTTGCCGCGCGCTGTCGGTCGGCCTGGGCCCGCTCGACGGCCTGCTGGTCGATTGCCGCAACCGGATCCCGCTCGGGCGCGGGCTGGGCTCCTCCTCGGCCGCGGCCTGCGCCGGACTGGTGGCGGCCAACGCCCTCGGCGGCCTCCGCTGGACGCCGGACGACCTGCTGGCGCGCGCCGCCGAGCTCGAGGGCCACGCCGACAACGCGGCGGCCTGCCTCCTCGGCGGCTTCGTGGCCGTCGGCCCGGGGCCGCGAGCCGCCCGGATCGCCCCTCCCAGCGAGCTGGCCTTCGTGTGCGTCGTGCCCGTCGTGCGCGTGTCGACGACGGAGGCGCGACGCGCCCTCCCCGAGCTCGTGCCGCTGCGCGACGCCTCCGTCACGCTCGCACGCGCGGTCAACCTGGCGCTGGCCCTGGAGCGGGGCGAGCTGGACGATCTTCCCGACCTCCTGCAGGACCGCCTCCACGAGCCCTACCGCAGCCCGCTCGTGCCGGGCCTGGACGAGCTGCGCGCGCTGGTCGGCCACGACGGCTGCCTCGGCG
>JAWVEW010000229.1:0-4267 GCA_033856495.1 Miltoncostaeaceae bacterium
CGTCCTGATCGCCGACCGCTTCGCCGCCGACGCCGAAATGCAGGTGGTGCCGACCGACGCGATCCCGCGAGGGTGGATGGGCGTGGACATCGGGCCGCGCACCGCGGCCGCCTACCGGGAGTCGATCGACGCCGCGGCGACCTGCTTCTGGAACGGCCCGATGGGGGCGTTCGAGATCCCGCCCTTCGCGGACGGCACCTGGACCGTGGCGCAGGCGATGGCCGCCTCTCCGGGCGTGACCGTCGCCGGCGGCGGCGACTCGGCGGCGGCGATCGCGCGGCTGGGGCTGACCGACCGGTTCACCCACGTCTCCACCGGCGGCGGCGCGGCGTTGGAGCTGTTGGAGGGGCGGACGCTGCCGGGCGTGGCGGCGCTGCCCACCGCGTGAGCGCCCCCGGCCGGCGCCCGCTCGTGGCAGGCAACTGGAAGATGAACAAGACCAACGCCGAGGCGGCCGCGTACTGCGAGCGCCTGCTCGTCCTTCTGGGCGGCCGGGAGCCGGCCGCCGAGCTGGCGGTCTGCCCGCCCTTCACGGCGCTCGAGCGGGTGGCCGCGGCGCTCGAGGGCTCGCCGGCCTGGGTCGCCGCCCAGACGGTCCACGAGGCCGACGCCGGCGCCCACACGGGCGAGGTGTCCGCGCCGATGGTGGCCGCGACCGGCGCGCGCGGCACGATCGTCGGCCACTCCGAGCGACGGGCGGCGGGCGAGAGCGACGCGCAGGTGGCGGCCCGCCTGGCCGCGGCGCTGCGCCACCGCCTGGTCGCGATCGTCTGCGTGGGCGAGTCGCTGGCGCAGCGCGAGGCCGGCGAGACCCTGGCGGTGCTGACCCGGCAGGTGCGCGCGGCGCTGGCGGCGATGGGGCGTGAGGAGACGCCCCGCATCTGCATGGCCTACGAGCCGATCTGGGCCATCGGCACGGGCCGCACCGCCACCCCGGACATCGCCCAGGAGGCCTGCGCGCAGGTGCGCGCGCTGGCGGGCGAGCGGCTGGACGGCGGCGCCCTGCGCGTGCTGTACGGGGGGAGCGTCACACCCGCCAATGCTGCCGACCTCATGCGCGAGCCGGACATCGACGGCGCGCTGGTGGGCGGGGCGAGCCTCGATCCCGACGCCTTCTGGGCCATCGTCGGGGCGGCCGCCGGGTGAGGGCCGGACGCGGACCGCTCGTGCTGGTGGTGCTGGACGGGCTCGGCATCGCCCCGCCCGGGCCCGGCAACGCCGTCTCGCTCGCGCGCACGCCGGCCCTCGACGCGCTCCGGCGCGAGGGGTCGGCGACGCGGCTGGTGGCCTCGGGCCTGCCCGTCGGGCTGCCCGAGGGGCAGCAGGGGAACTCCGAGGTCGGCCACATGAACCTGGGGGCCGGCCGCCGCGTGTCCCAGATGCTGGTTCGCATCGACGAGGCGATCGCCGGGGGCGGCCTCCACGCCAACCAGGCGCTGCTCGAGGCGATGGCGACCGGCCGCCAGCGGGCGCTGCACCTGGTCGGTCTGGTCGGCCGGGGGGGCGTGCACGCGAGCGATGCGCACGTGGACGCCCTCCTCGAGATGGCCCGAAGCGAGGGGGTCGACCGCGTCTTCGTCCACGCGCTCACGGACGGCCGGGACACCCGCCCCGACGCCGGGCTGGAGGCGGTGGCGCGGCTCGAGGGGACGGGCGTGCGGGTGGCCACGGTCTGCGGCCGCTACTACGGGATGGACCGCGACCGCCGCTGGGACCGGACCCGCCGCTTCTACGACGCGATCGTCGCCGGCCGGGGGCACCGGGCCGCCACGGGCGCGGACGCCGTGCGCGCGGGGTACGCGGCCGGGCTCACGGACGAGTTCATCGAGGCCTACGTCGTCGGCGACCCCGCGGTCGGCCGCCTGCGCGACGGCGACGCCGTCATCTACTGGAACTTCCGGCCGGACCGCGCCCGCCAGCTCTCCGCGGCGCTCGGGCTCGCCGACTTCGACGGCTTCGACCGCGGCCCCGACCCCCCGATCGCGGCGCTGACCACGATGACCCGCTACAACGCGGAGTGGCCCTTCCCGGTCGCCTTCGAGGCCGAGAACGTGCGCCAGGGGCTCGCCGAGGCGGTCAGCGGTGCGGGCATCCGCCAGCTGCACGTCGCCGAGACCGAGAAGTACGCCCACGTCACGTACTTCTTCAACGGCGGGCGGGAGGCCCCGTTCGAGGGCGAGGAGCGCGTGCTGGTGCCCTCGCCCCAGCACGTCGCCACGTACGACCAGGCTCCCGAGATGAGCGCCGCGGGCGTGTGCGACGAGCTCGTCGGCGGGCTCGCCGGCGGCGGCTTCGGCCTCGTGATCGCGAACTTCGCCAACCCCGACATGGTCGGGCACACCGGCGTGGTGGAGGCAGCCGTCCGCGCGGTCGAGACCGTCGACGGCTGCGTCGCCAGGATCCGCTCGGCGGTGGCCGCGGCGGGCGGGCTGCTGGCCGTCACCGCCGACCACGGCAACAGCGAGGTGATGCTGGAGCCGGACGGCAGCCCCAACACCGCCCACACCACCAACCCGGTGCCGCTCCTGATCGACCGGCCGGGCCTCGTCCTGGCGGAGGGTGCGCTGGGGGACGTGGCGCCCACGCTCTGCGCCCTCATGGGCTGGGACCCGCCGGCCGCGATGACGGGCGCGCCGCTCCTGTAGGAGTGCCGGGGTCGGCGCGGGCCCCCCGGGGGAAGGATGGCTGGCGTGCTGATCGCGCAGCTCTCCGATCTTCACGTCGGCGGCGCGCGCTTCGACGCGGAGCTGCTGCGCACGGCGGTCGAGGAGATCGCCGATGCGGAGCCGGACCTGGTGGTCGTGGCGGGCGACCTCACCGAGGACGGCTACCCTGACGAGCAGGAGGCGGCCGCCGGTGCGCTTGATCCCCTGCAGGGCATCCGCCCGGTGCCTGTCTCCCGCGAGCGCCTCGGCGGGCTCGACGTCGGCCTGGTCGGCGTCGACAGCTCGAAGCCCGACCTCGATGAGGGCGAGGTGGGGCGCGAGCACCGCGACGCGGGCGACGTCCTCGCGCTCGTCAACCGCCGGCGCGTGGACCTCGTGCTGGGCGGCCATCGCCACGTGCCCTGGGTCTGGCCGCTGGCCGGGATGCTGATCGTCAACTCCGGCACCGTGTCGACCTACCGCGCGCGAGGATTCCGCAGGCCCGCATACAACCTGTCGAGGGTGGATCGCGAGACGATCGACGTCGAGCTCCGGGTGCCCGGCGGCGAGCGCCGGTCGGTCGTCGTCTACCCGCGCGCCTGGCCGGCGGGGCTCGCGCGCAGCCCGGACGTGCTCGAGGCCGGCCCGACGCCCGGATGACCGAGCCGGGCTCCGCCTCGCAGGTCGCCGTGATGTCGCCGTGGTTGCAGCTGCGGATCTCGATCGTCACGGGCACCGGCACCGAGCCGCTGGAGATCCACGTCCACGCCGGCGGCCAGGGCTTCTGGGTGGCCCGCCTGGTCTCCCGCCTGGGCGTGCCGGTGACTCTGTGCGCTCCTGTCGGCGGCGAATCCGGCGACGCCCTGCGGGGGCTGGTGCCGGCGGAGGGGGTGACGTTGGCCGGGGCGGACGGCCCGCCCAACGCGGTGTGGATCTCCGATGGCCGCGGCGGCGAGCCCGCCACCATCGCCGAGACCGAGGTCCCCGGCCTCGGCCGGCACGCGGTCGACGAGCTGGTGGGCCTGGCTCTGGCGGCCGGGCTGGACTGCGGCATCTGCGTCCTGACCGGTGCCCTGCGCGAGGGAGTGCTCGATCCCGAGGTCTACCGTCGGCTGGCGCGCGACCTCCGGCGCAACGGCGCCCGCGTCGTGGCCGATCTCTCCGGTGCGGACCTCGCCGCGGCGCTGGAGGGCGGGGTGGACGTGCTGAAGCTCAGCGACGAGGAGCTGGTGGGGGACGGCTACGCGTCGGGCGACGGGCTGCCGGAGCTCGTCGAGGGAATCGACCGACTGCGCCGGGCGGGCGCCGAGGCGGTCGTCCTGTCGCGAGCCGACCAGCCGACGATCGCCCATACCGGCGACCGGCTGATCGTCATCGAGCCGCCGTCCTTCGAGCCCGTGAACCCCCACGGCGCCGGCGACTCGATGACGGCGGCCCTGGCGGCCGGCATGGCGCACGGCGTCGAGCTGTCCGAGGCGCTCCGCCTGGCCGCCGTCGCCGGCGCCCTGAACGTCACCCGCCTCGGCCTGGGCACGGGCGACCGCGACGCGATCGAGCGGCTGCGCGACAAGGTGAAGATCAGCGACCTCGAGGCCTGAGGCGTGGGCGACGCGTCCGCTGGC
>JAWVEW010000230.1:0-4030 GCA_033856495.1 Miltoncostaeaceae bacterium
GCGGGTGCCTGGTCCGCCTCCCTGCAATACGCCGGGCCGACGGGCCGGCAGTCACCCGAAGGGCCTGAGCCCGAAGCGAAGCGCAGAGCTTGACTGACGGATCGGCGGTCTGGCACCCGGCCTCGGCGGGCGGCGCCGGCGATGACGGCAAGCGCTAAGCGAGCGTCGGCCTGGCCCGGCAGGGCCGTCGATCGAGCGTGATGACCGGGCCGGGTCGAGCGGGACTGCTGGACGGTGCAGGGGGCCCTGGGATGCTTACGTGGACCGCGAGGCGGTCAATTGCAGGGGCGCCGGCGCCGGAGGGGCAGCGGAGCGGGAGCGCAGGCGGCGGCGCCGGGCGGCCGAAGGCCGCCCCTTGAGGGAGTGAAGGAAATCCTCACGGCGATTCGGACCGCATGCGATCGGGCGACTGGTTCCACGGTCTCCGGTCCTCCCGGCCTTCGTCCCTAGTAGTGCTGGGCCGGCACGAGCGTCGGGTCGGCGGTCGGCGCAAGGAACCATGCGCCTATGGTCGGCAAGGTTTCCCCGCCTGGTCCGAATCGGATCTGCTGATTATCGCGGGGCAGAGCCGAAACGGCACCTAACGAGGGACGGACGATCGTGGAGGTGGCCGCCAGGCGGGGCACGCTCCGTCGATGAGCCTCGACACCTACCAGCACGTCATGGACGAGCTGGAGGGCGTCGAGCGGGTGCCCGCCGAGGAGCAGATCCGGCGGGCGCGGGCGGCGGTGGATGTACCCGTTTTGTACCCGCGACCGGCGGGGCAGGGCGGGGCGGCGGGGGAAAAGCCCTGCAAAGAGCGGAAGCCGACGCGGGGACTCGAACCCCGGACCCCTTCATTACGAGTGAAGTGCTCTGCCAGCTGAGCTACGTCGGCGCGCGACCGCCCGCCGGGCGGCGCGAGGGCTCAGGATAGCGTCCGCCGGCGCCACCTGGACGCCGGCCGGATGGCTCAGAAGGGCAGCCGCCCGGGCGCGGTCAGCGGCCCCGCCGCCCCCGCCCGGGCGGCCGAGATGCGCTCCAGCATCGCCTCGATCGCCAGGTCCACGGTGGGGTTGAGGATGAGCTCCGAGCGCGTGAGCTCGATCTCCTCGAGCGCCCGCTCCAGGAACGGCTGGGCGGCGGGCACGGCGACGGCGCGCAGATTCTCCACCCGGCCCGCGTGCCGCACCGCGGCGTCCGCGCCGACCGCCAGCGCGAGCGCGTCGGCCACGAGGCCGGCGGCGCCGTCCAGCACGTGCGCCCAGCCGTCGCTCACCGCGCGCCGGCGCTCCCGCTTCGCCTGGTCGTCGACGCGCTTCACGGCCGTGCGCTCGCCGCGCTTGCCGGACAGCGCCGCCGCCTCCCCGCGCAGCCGCTCGAGCTCGGCCGAAGGGTGCTCCGCCGCCGCCGCCTCCATCGCCGCCTGGACCGAGCGCACCAGGCCGACCCCCACCGCCTCGCCGGCGAGCGCCCGCTCGGCGAGGTCGAGTCCCAGCGCGCGCATGCGGAGCTCGAACGGCCCCGCGCCCAGCGCCGCGGCTCCGTGGGCGCGCGCCAGCCCGGCCGCCTCCTCCTGGCCCAGGCCCCGCTGCGTCAGCTGCCGCGCGATCGCCCGCCAGCCGGGCGAGCGGAACGGCACGGCGAGGCAGCGCGAGCGGATGGTCGGCAGCAGGTCGGCCACCCGGTCGGTCACAAGGATCAGGTGGGAGCGCGGCGGCGGCTCCTCCAGGCGCTTGAGGATCCGCGGGGCCGCGTCCTGCTCGCGCAGCCGCTCGGCTCCCTCCACGATCATCACCCGCCGGCGTCCGACCGCGGGCCGGGAGGCGAGGTCGGCCAGGGCCGGCTCGAGCTCGTCCTCCAGGCGGATCACCGCACCGGTGCCGCGGACGACGCTCAGGTCGAGCGCCTCCTCCTCCGGGGCGTGGCTGCCGTCGGGGTCCATCAGCCGCCAGGCCGTCGCCCGCGCCGCCCGGCGCTTGCCGGTGCCGGGGGGGCCGAAGAAGAGGAGCTGCTGGGGCGGGTGCTCGCGGGCGAGCGCGGCCCGCAGCACCCGCTCGGCGAGCGGCTGGTCCGGGACGTCGATCACCGCAGCGCCGCCACCAGGGCCATCACCGCTGCGTGCACGTCCTCGGGTGAACCGTCCGACGAGAGCAGCGCCACCCGCTCCGGGAACCGGCGGGCAAGCTCCCGGTATCCCTCGGCGACCCGCTCCTGCAGTGCCGCGCCCTCCTCCTCGATGCGGCCGTCCGGCGCGCCCTTGCGCGCCCGGGCGGTACCGACCGGCAGCTCCAGCACCAGCGCCAGGTCCGGCAGGCAGCCGCCGACCGCCAGCTGGTTGACGGCCCAGACGGCGTCGATGCCGAGCCCCCGCGCCGCTCCCTGATAGGCGAGCGAGGAGTCCACGAAGCGGTCGCAGACCACCCAGGCCCCCGCCTGGAGCGCCGGCCGCACCACCTCGGTGACGAGCTGCGCCCGGGCCGCCGCGAAGAGCAGCGCCTCCGCCGCCGGCGCGATCGCGCCGCCCTCGTCCAGCAGGAGCGCCCGCACCCGCTCCCCCAACGCGGTCGCGCCCGGCTCGCGCGCCAGGACGACCGCCCGGCCCTCGGCGCGCAGAGCCTCGGCCAGCAACGCGGCCTGGGTCGTCTTGCCGCTGCCGTCCACGCCCTCGAGCGCGATGAAGCGCCCGCGCCTCAGCTGCCCGCCTGCAGGGCGAGCACCACGACGATCACCACCAGCGCCAGCGAGATCGCCCAGCCCAGCCAGCGCACGTACCGCGGCGGCACGCGCAGCTCCATCCGCCGCTCGGCCTCCGCGCGCAGGCGCGCGAAGACGGCGGGCCTGCGGCTGCCTCGATCAGAGCTCAGCGGTACGCTTGACGGGTGCCGGACGAATGGCGGGAATTCTAGGTGCCCGACGCCGTGCTCGTGACCGGAGGGGCGGGCTTCATCGGCTCGAACCTGGCCGACGCCCTGGTCGCCGAGGGCGCGCGCGTACACGTCGTCGACAACCTCTCCACGGGGCGCGAGGTCCAGGTGCCGCCGCAGGCCGAGCTTCACGTCACGGACATCCGCGATGTCGCCGCCCTGGAGGAGATCGTCGCGGCGGCCCGGCCCCGCACGATCTTCCACCTCGCCGCCCAGGCCGACGTGCGCCGCGCGCTGGCCGAGCCCGCCTACGACGCCGACGTCAACATCCTGGGCACCATCTCGGTCCTCGAGGCCGCCCGCCGCGTCGGCGCGCGCGTGGTCTTCGCCTCGACCGGGGGCGCCGGCTACGGCGAGTACCCGGGCCTCGTGGTCCCGAGCCCAGAGACGGCCGAGACGCGGCCGCTGTCGCACTACGGCATGAGCAAGATGGCGGGGGAGGGCTACTGCGCGCTCTACGGGCGCCTCTACGGCTGCGAATGGGTGACGCTGCGGCTGGGGAACGTCTACGGCCCGCGTCAGGACCCCCACGGCGAGGCCGGGGTGGTCGCGATCTTCTGCGGCAAGCTGCTCGACGGCGAGCGCCCGCGCGTCTTCGGCGACGGCCGCCAGACGCGCGACTACGTCTACGTGGGCGACGTCTGCCGGGCCTTCATCGCGGCGGCGGCGGGCCCGTCGGGCGCGTTGGTCAACGTCGGCTGCGGCAGGGAGGTGAGCGTGCTCGACCTCCTCGAGGGCCTCGGCTACGGGCAGGAGCCGGAGTTCGCGCCCGCCCGCGCCGGGGAGCTGGGGCGCAGCGCGCTCGATCCGACGAGGGCACAGGAGCTGTGGGGATGGCGGCCCGGCGTCGGGCTCGCCGAGGGGCTCGCGCTCACCTTCGACGCCGTTCGGGCTGCGCGCGCCGATCCCGCGGCGCGGCCTCCCGGGGCGCTCGGGTAGGGACGAGCCGCGGAGGGCGCACGGGCTGGCCCTCCACCACCAGGCGCGGCCCCTCCTCCACCATCCAGCGCAGCGCCTCCGGCGCCGCGTGAAGCTCCGCCGCCGCCATCTCGAGGCCCGGGGCCAGGAGCGGCGGACGCGCCTTCGCGGAGTGGGCGTCCGAGGCCAGGAAATGCACGAAGCCG
>JAWVEW010000231.1:0-4492 GCA_033856495.1 Miltoncostaeaceae bacterium
ACGTTTACCGTTCTGCCGGCTTCACACTCATCGCGATGCTGCGTCCTCGGTCGCCCCGTTATTTCCAATAGCGGGGCTCCCTGCGTCCTTGCCTCGCTCGGTGTTCGCACGGCAGAACTCCGGCCACGTTGGGGTTGGCCCACGAGCGGCAGGGTTCAGCGGCGCGTCCCCTGCGGCTACCATCGGGCGCCGTGACACACGCCGAGGGCCATCACCGGCCGCCGGGACTCGAGAAGCCGCGGCGGTTCAGGCCCCGCTTCCACTGGGAGCTCCTCGTCTGCGGGGTTCGCGGACACGAGCTCGTCGGCATGGACGCCGCGCACCTGCGGCCCGAGGACGCGGTGGTCGCGCGGGAGGAGGGCGGCGTTCGCTGGCTGCGCTGCCTGCGCTGCGATAGCTGGCTGCCGCTGCCGCCGCCCGCGCGCCCGGCGCGGGAGCATCCGCCCGAGCGGGACGAGATCGCCCTTCCGCTGCGCGGGCGGCCCCTGCGCGACCGAATCGTGCTGCGGCTGATCGCCATCGATCGCGCGCTGCACTTCCTGGCCTTCGCCGCGGCCGCCGTCGCGATCCTCCTGCTGGCCTCCCACGAGGCCCAGATCCGGCGCATCTTCACGCGCCTGGTGGCGGACCTGCAGGGCACCGCCGGGGGGCCCGCCCAGGTCTCCGGCCACGGCCTGGCGCACGACATCGAGCGCCTCCTGACCCTGCGGACGTCGACCCTCCACCTCGTGGCCCTGGTCGTGGCGGCCTACGCGGTTCTGGAAGGCGTCGAGGCCGTGGGGCTCTGGTACCAGAAGCGCTGGGCCGAGTACCTGACCCTCATTGCGACCGTCGCGCTGCTGCCGCTCGAGATCTACGAGCTCACCCTGCGCGTGACGCCGTTCAAGATCGTGGCGCTGGTCATCAATGTCGCGGTGGTCGTCTACCTCCTGCTCGCCAAGCGGCTCTTCGGCCTGCGCGGCGGCGCGGCCGCCGATCGGGCCGAGCGCGAACGGGACGTGGGCTGGGAAGCCCTCGAGCGAACGGCTCCGCGCTTCGACGCCCGACCCGTGACGATTCTGGACCACCCGCCCGGGGGGTGACGCGTCGGGGTCGGCGCGGTCATCCTTGCGGCGTGCGCGTCCGGCGACAGCTGATGAGCGGTCTCGCCCTCCTCGCCGCCATGGCGGTGCCGGCGAGCGCGTTGCCGGCGGACCCGCCCCCGTGGCAGGCATCGGACCGGATGGCGCCGCCCGCCTGGGTGGAGACCAGCCACGGGGACCGCTGGCTCGCGTTCGCCAGCGCCGGCTGCTGGTTCGATCCGCCGCTCGCGACTCCGCCGCCGTGCGCGGCGCCCATCCCCGTCTCCGCGCTCGACCTGACGGCTCCCCCGCCCGAGATCCCGGTCGTGCTCGGCGAGGTGGTCCGCTTCCACCTGAGCCTGGCGCCGGGCTTCTCGCTGACGCTGCGGGGCGTCGGGGCGACGGCCCTGCCGGCGACCCAGACCGCGGACTGGACGGTGACCCCGGAGGCGGGCCGGATGCTGCTCGAGGTCGGCGCCCGCAACGGGCTCTTCTCGTACCAGGCGAACTTCGCCCTCTACGCGGACATCCCGGGCGAGGGACTCGCCCGGCGCCTGCCGAACGGCTTCTTCGAGCTCCTGCTCCCCGACGGCACGACGACGACGACCCACGGCCCGGATCCCGGTCCGCCGGACGGCACGACGAGCCCTCCGACCCAGGCCGTCCCGCCCGTCCCCGTGCATGCGAACGCGACCGAGTGCACCGCCTGGGGAGCCCGCGTCACGTCGCTGACCGGGCGCATGCGTCACCTGCGCAGGCTCGCCGCCCGCGCACCAGCGCTGCGGCGACACCGGGTGACGCTGGTGCTGCGGCGCCTGGCCGACACCCGCGCCGGGTACCTCGCGCTCCTGCGGACCGGCTGCGACGGGAAGGGCTGAGTCACGGACTCCGTGGAGCTCGTCGAGCCGCCGCAGCGGTCGGGGACGCGTCAGTAGGCGGCTCAGAATCCGCCCGCGTGGTCACCGGGCGGGATAGGGCTCGCTGCGGGCGCGGTCCTCGTCGATGTCGAGCTCCCGGCCGAGGAGGGGCAAGGCCCGCTGCGGGCAGCCGACCCGCTCGCACAGGCGGCACCCGGGGCCGATCGGCACGGCCGTCGCGGGGTCGTCGAGGGCGAGGCCGCGCGAGTAGACGAGCCGCGGGGCGTGGCGCACGTCGCAGCCCAGGCCGACCGCGAACTGGACGCCCGGCGCGCCGTAGCCGCCGATCCGCCGCGCGATGGTCCGGGCGACCCAGAGGTACGTGCGCCCGTCGGGCATCTGGGCCACCTGCCGGATGATCCGCCCCGGCGAGGAGAAGGCCTCGTAGACGCTCCAGAGCGGGCAGGTGCCGCCGATCCGCGAGAAGTGGAAGTCCGTGGCCGAGTGTCGCTTCGAGATGTTCCCGGCGCGATCCACGCGCACGAAGATGAACGGCACGCCCGCCTCGCCCGGCCGCTGCAGGGTGCTGAGGCGGTGGCAGATCGTCTCGATGCTCACCCCGAAGCGGTCGCTCAGCAGTCCCATGTCGTAGCCCAGCTCCTCGGCCGCCCCGAGGAAGATCCGGTAGGGCAGGAGCACCGCCCCCGCGAAGTAGTTGGCGAGCCCGATGCGGGCCAGGGCGCGCGACTCGCCGCTCGAGAGATCCGGCACGTCGGTGAGGCGCTCGAGGGCCTCGCCGTGCTCGAGGTAGGCGTACTGCGTCGCCATGTGGAACGCGCGGCGGCCCTCGTCGAGTCCTCGCGCCAGCAGCAGCAGCCGGTTCGCGCGGTCGTAGCGCCGGCGGTCGGCCAGCCCGTCCGAGATGACCGTCCGCACGTCGTGGCGCTCCGCCAGCATCCGCTCGAGTCCCGCGGCGAAGCCCTCCTCGAGGAGCCCCTCCTCCTCGACCAGCCGCTCGGCGGCCAGGTCGAGCTCGGCGAAGTGGTTCCGCCGGTCGTGGACGAAGTCGAGCACCTCGTCGTAGGGCATCACCGGGAGCGACGCGCCGCCGGGCACCCGCCCGCCCAGCCCGATGGCCATCTCCTCGACGCGCCGGCGGGCGTCCGTGGCACGGCGATGGAGCGAGACCAGCGCGTGGGCCGTCGCCGGCAGCGTCGCGACGAGCTCCCGGATCTCGTCCGCGCCGACCTCCTCGTCCACGCCGGACGCCGGATCTGCCAGCGCGAGGTGGATGTCGGCGACGAGGCGGGCCTCCTCGTCCTCCGACAGGTTGCGGATGTCGAAGTCGAGGGCGGTGCCGAGCCGCAGCAGCAGGGCGACCGTGAGCGGCCGCTGGTTGCGCTCGATCTGGTTCAGGTAGCTCGGGGAGATCGCGATCAGGCGGGCGAGGGCGGCCTGGGTCAGCCCCCGCTCCTCTCGGGCGCGGCGCAGCTGCGGCCCGATGAACATCTTCATCCTCACGCGTTGCATCGCACCTGCGTTCGCAAGATTCGCAAATGAGCGCGAACGACCTCGCAATCCTGCACTAGTCGGCCGCTCTCGTCAGTTGGCACATTACTCCAGCGAGCGAATTCCCCGACACCAGGACTCGTATGAAGACCCATTCGGTGCGCGCACACCGCTCCGCCGAGCACCTGCCGCGCCAGGGGCAGCTCGCCTGGCGGATCGCCGAGGTCGCGGCCGACCCGGTGCCGCTCGAGGCCGCGGTGGTCGACGCGGTGGTCGACCGGGTCGTCGACAACGCCGGGGTGGCCGCCGCATCGCTTCGGCGGGCGCCGGTGGCGAGCGCTCGCCGGCAGGCCATGGCCCACCCGTACTCGCCCGGGGCGACCGTCCTGGGCCTGGGTCCCGATCGCCGTTTCTCGCCCGAGTGGGCGGCCTGGGCCAACGGCGTCGCGGTGCGCGAGCTCGACTTCCACGACACCTTCCTCGCGGCCGACTACTCGCACCCGGGCGACAACATCCCGCCCGTGCTCGCCGTGGCCCAGCACTGTGACCTCGACGGCCGGGCGCTCCTGCGGGGGATTGCGACCGGCTACGAGATCCAGATCGACCTGGTGCGGGGGATCTGCCTGCACGAGCACCGGATCGACCACATCGCCCACCTGGGCCCGTCGGCGGCCGCGGGCATCGGCACGGCGCTCGGGCTTTCGGCCGAGACGATCTTCCAGGCGGTCGGCCAGGCGCTGCACGTGGCCACCGCCACGCGCCAGTCGCGCAAGGGCCAGATCTCCAGCTGGAAGGCCTACGCGCCGGCGTTCGCCGGGAAGATGGCGGTCGAGGCCGTGGACCGGGCGATGCGAGGAGAGGGCTCCCCGTCGCCCATCTACGAGGGCGAGGACGGCGTCATCGCCTGGCTCCTGGGCGGCCCGGACGCCGACTACCGGGTCCCGCTGCCCGAGCCCGGCGAGCCCAAGCGGGCGATCCTCGACAGCTACACCAAGGAGCACTCGGCGGAGTACCAGGCCCAGGCCCTGATCGACCTCGCCCGCCGCATGGCCCCGCGCGTCGGCG
>JAWVEW010000232.1:0-2809 GCA_033856495.1 Miltoncostaeaceae bacterium
CGGCGCTCGCGACCCTGGTCCTGCCGCCGACCGACTGGGCCCGCCTCGACCCCGGCAGCGCCAAGCTCGCGGGCTTCGTCGTCCCGAGAGACCTCTCCTAGCCCAGCTCGAGAAGAGCCTCTGGCGCCGGCGCGAGAGGAAGAACCCGTGCGCCCCGCGACGGCAGGTGAGTCCAACGCCCGCCCTCGTGCACACGATGCCGCCGCCACGGAAGGCGCGTCGTCGGTGCGCGGGCAGACCGGGAGAGACGCTATCCGACCTCGCCGAGGTAGCCGGCGATCGCCTGCGAGAGCCGGCCGCCCCGCCAGGCGAGCGGCGCCTCGCCCTCCGGCTCGACCAGCAGCCGAGCCCCCGGGATGCGCTCGGCGTACTGGCACGCCACCTCGAAGGGGTGGCCGGGGTCGATCTCGTCGCGGCTGCCCACGACCAGCGTCGGGGCCTGCACCGCGGCGAGCGCCCCGAGCCCGTCGAAGGCCGTCGAGCGGGGGACCTCCCGAAGGGCCGCGGCCACGGCGGCGGGATGGCGGTGCCGGGCCATGCGCTGCAGGATCATCGTGCGCTCGGTGCCCGCCCAGCGCTGCGGCACGACCGTGCCGTAGGCGGCCAGGAAGCCCTCCGGACCGCCGTGCTCGAGGCCGTCGGCCAGCCGGTCCCAGCGCTCCAGGTCGGCGCTCGGCCGGCCGCGATGCGCCGGCGTGACGAGGACCAGGGCGGCCACCCGGTCCGGGTGGCTCAGGGCGAGGGCCGCGGCGGTCGCGGCGCCCATCGAGTGGCCGGCGAGGGCGGCCCGCTCCACGCCGGCGGCGTCCAACACCGCGATCGCGTCGGCGACGAGCGCCGCGTAGCCGTATCCCTCTCCATCGGGCGCGGGGTCCGAGTCGCCGTGGCCGCGCGCGTCGTAGGCGATCACGTCGTGGCCGGCCCGCTCCAGCGTCCTCGAGCCGTGGAGGACGTAGCGGCGGGTCGCGGTGAGGCCGTGGAGCAGGAGCACCGGGGGACCCTCGCCGGCACGCTCGACGGCGAGCGCCCGCCCCCGGCGGAGGACGACCGGGGCGGTCTGCTCGGTCGGAGGAGGCACTGCGCCATCGTGCCAGACGGGCCTGCGGACGGCCTCGGCACCTCTGGGCGGCGCCCGACGGCGCCGATACCGTTGCCGATCATCGTGCGGCTCCTCGCCATCCTCACCGCGCTGTCGGCCTGCCTGCTGGCGGCCCCCGTCGCGCTGCCGGCGCCGCCCGTCGGCGCGGGCGCGATCAGCGACCAGCTGGCGTCGGCGGACGTCGCGATCGACCCGGCGGCGCGCGTCACGCCCGAGGAGCGGAGGCGACTCGTCCGCGTGGCCGCGACCCTGCGGGCGGACGGAATCCCGGTCGATTTCGCGGTCGTCCGGGCCGAGGGCCTCGGCGCCGGCGCGTTCGCGGAGGCGCTGCAGTCCAGACTCGGATACCGGGGCCTGCAGGTGGTGGTCGTGCAGGAGCCGCCGAGCATCGGCTTCGCCTCGGAGAACATCTTCAGCAGCGAGCGCGACGCCCGCCGGGTCCTCGACGAGCTGACGCCGCGGCTGGGAACGGATTACGTCGGGGCAGCCGGCGAGCTGGCGCGGCGGATCTGGACCCTGGGTCTGGCGGCGGAGGCTCGCCGGGCGCAGCGGGGGACGGGCGACGACGGGGGAAGCGGCCTGGCGGGCGGCCTGACGGCCGCCGGCATCGCCGCCGCGATCGCCGTGGTGATCGTCCTGCGACGCAGGCGCAGCCGGCGCGCCCCCTCGGGCGTCGTCCCGCCCCGGGAGGCCCTCGAGCCGCTGGTCGACTCCCTCGCCGCCCGGATCACCGACCTCCAGCCGCGCGCCGACGATCCCGACGTGCCCGAGGAGGTTCGCTCGGCCTACGCGGAGGCGGTGATCGCGTACGCCGAGGGCTCCGAGCAGCTGCCCCGGACGAAGACCGCCGCCGATGCGACGCGGGTCCAGCGAGTGCTGGAGCGCGGCATGAGCGCGGCCCGGCGGGCCGAGGCGCTCCTGGAGGGATCGCCCTCGACCAACGGGGGCCAGTCGAGCCCCCGTCGCCGCAGGCGCCGGCGGCAGGGGCCGGACCCCGGCTGAGGCTCGCGCTCGTCGACGCGAGGCCGGCAACCCGGATACGCTCGTCCCCCATGGCCGATCCTGGCCCTCACGTGATGGAGCTCGCCGCGGGCGCGCTCGGCCACCCCGTGAGCGTGGCGCTGGCGGCCGAGGAGGGGCTTCCGATCGTGGTGGCATCCCTCGGCGGCGATCCGCCGCGGGCGCGCGTGGCATGGGTCGACCCGGTGGAGGCGAGGCCGGTCGCCCGTGTGGCCTGCCCCCCCGGCCGCCCGAGCCGCCCCCGGCCGCTGGTCGCGACCACCGTCTCCCTCGCCGAGCCGGGCTGGCTTCCCGACCGGGTTCTCGCCGGGATCGTGGCGCCGGGCGTCGCCGCCGTCCGGCCCGAGCTGTCGAGCGAGGAGCGCGCCCCCTCGGTCCCGGTCGGCGCCGACGGCCTGTTCCTGGCGCGGATTCCGCCCGAGGCGATCGTGCTCGGGGTCGACGCGCTGGACCGCGGCGGCGAGCCGGTGGGGCGCATCATCGGAGCCGGCGTCACCGATCTGCGGGTCGCGGGCGGCTCGATCAGCGGGCGCCGGGGCATCGGGCACGGTATGGCCGCGGGCATCGGCGCCGGCCGCTGGGTGGAGGATCTGGAGGAGGCGGCCTTCGAGGCCGGCTACGCGCCGCGGCTCCCCGCCTGGATGCCGCCCGGGCTGACCGCGGGCCGGCCGCGCCTCGAGCCCGACGGCG
>JAWVEW010000233.1:0-3572 GCA_033856495.1 Miltoncostaeaceae bacterium
GATGAGCCGCTCGTAGGCCTCGGGCAGATCGACCGAGAAGCCGCTGCTGTAGAGGAAGCCCAGGTCCACCGGCCGGATCGTGTCGTTTCGGACCGACTCGGCCGTGAAGTCGAGCGGCGGCCCCATGGTCACGAGCGCCAGTAGCTGCAGCAGGTGGTTCTGGAAGATGTCGCGAACGGCGCCGGTCTGGTCGTAGAAGGCGCCCCGGCCCTCCATGCCGATCGTCCCGGCCACCGTGATCTTCACGCTGTCCACGAACTGGCGGTTCCACAGCGGCTCGAAGACGCCGTTTGCGAAGCGAAGCGCCGGCAGGTTCCTGGACCGTCTCCTTGCCCAGGTGTGGTCGATGCGGAAGATCTCGCGCTCTGCGAAGTGCTCGTGCAGGAGCCGGTTGAGCTCGCGGGCGCTGGCGAGGTCGTGGCCGAAGGGCGTCTCGAGCCCCACCCGCACCCAGCCCGGGCCGCGCAGCCGGCCGATGCTCGCGATCAGGGGCGGGGCGGCGGCGGGGGGAAGCGCCAGGTACCAGACCCGGCTCCCGGCGGTGCCGGCCGTCGCCTCGAGCTCCGGTGAGCGCGGCGCCGACCTTCTGCTCGAGGTCCGGGTCCTCGACGCCGGACGGGACGTAGGCAAGCGAGCTCTCCAGGCCGCGACGTCCTCCCGGAACGGGTCGCGCGCGTGCTCCTGCACGGCCTCGCGCATCTGCTGGCGGAGCTCTTCCGGCTCCATCGCGGAGCGGGCCACGCCCAGGATCGCGAAGCGCGCGCGGGCAGAAGGCTCCTCGAGGCGAGCGCCTAGAGGGCGGGCATGGGCCTGCGGCGGGTGAGGTCCCCGGAGGCGCCGAAAATCACCAGTGTGCAGGGCTCGGTGGGGCGCCGGACCCGCGCCGCCGCGCCGTGCCGAGGGCCGGGGCGCTCGCTGGCGACGTCGTCAACGGCCAGCGCGACCCTGCCGCGCTGCAAGCCTTGAAAGATGATCGTCGATGGCCGGACGGCAAGGAGCCCGGCTTGACGTCCCCCCGGCTGCGAACACATGCAAGGCGAGAACGACCAGGGGAGAGCGAGCATGCAACGCGACGCCGCCGCCGAGGAGCGCGAGCGCCAGCTGACCGCGCTGAGCAGGGTGCGCCCACGCGGCGCGCCGCCGCCGCGGGCGCCGCTCCTTCACGCGTCACTGACCCGCGACGTGCCCATCGAGCCGATCGAGACCGTGGAGGAGCTGCGGGCGCTGCTGCGGCGCGACTACCGGTATCCGGTCATCTCGCTGTACCTGACGCTCGAGATGGCGAAGGCGGTCCGCAAGCCGCGCTCTCCGCTCCTCACCCTCTTCCACTCGCTCCGCACGGGCATGGAGGAGGAGCGCGCCGAATTCCTGGAGGAGCTGTCGCGGGACCAGCGCTGGCGCCTCGACGTCGACCTGACCGAGATCGAGACCGTGCTGCTCGAGCGCGACTTCGGCGGCGCGCGCTCGCTCGTGATCCTGAAGTCCGGCGAGGATCTCAACCGGCTCATCGGGCTCCCGCTTCCGATCGCCGATCTCATGGTCGTCGACCCGGAGCCGTTCGTCGCGCCGCTCGAGCGGGTCCTCGAGACCCACCGCAAGCTGCTCGTCATCGAGGTCGAAAAGGAGAACGCGAGGTTCTGGACCTATCACCTGGGCATGCGCCGGAGCCTGGACCGGGTGGAGGACTTCGTGCCGTCGGACACGGTCGACCGCTCGCGCCCCGGGAAGGTTCAGCGCCACCGCCTGACCCACCTCGAGTGGCACCTGCGGCGCACCGCCCGCGTCGCCGATCACCTGATGTCGTCGGAGGGCTGCCAGGGGCTCGTCCTCGTCGGCGACGAGCGGATCCGCTCGATGCTGGCGGACACGCTGTCCCGCCCACTCGCCGACCGGCTCTCGCTGATGCTTCCGGCGGGGGACCCGGAAACGATCGAGGAGGGGATCGAGCGGCACTTCGCGGCCGAGCAGGCACGCCATGAGGAGGAGGCGGTGGCCGAGCTGGAGGAGCGGCTCGCCAAGGACCACGCCGTCGCCGGGCTCGAGGAGGTCCTCGACGCCACCAACCTCTTCCTGGCACGCCGGCTGCTGCTCGCCCAGGGCGCGGGCCGGCCCGGGTACATGTGCCGGCGCCACCGCCACCTCTCGCTCGAGCCCGGCCCCTGCCCGTACTGCGGCCGGGAGATGACGCCCGTGGCCGACCTCGCGAACCAGCTTCTCGCCGTGGCGCACCTCCACGGGATCGATCACCTGCTGATGACCGAGCGGCCGGAGCTCCTCGAGCCCCACGGCGGGGTGGCGGCCGAGCTCTTCGTTCCGACCGCAGCGCTGGAGGAGGCGACCGGACACGAGGCGGTCGCGACCGGCGGCGGTCGCGGCTGAGCCGGGCGTTACGGCCCGGCCGAGGCGATCAGCGTCGCGACGCGGCGCCAGAGGCGCTGGGCGTCGTCGGTCGAGATGCCGAGCTGGCGCGCGGCGTTCGACAGCGTGGAGCAGTCGCAGCAGACCCGGCCCAGCAGCAGGCGCTCGAGCGGCTGCAGGGACGCGAGCACCTCCGCGCGGCGCGGAGGCGGAATCCGGTGGACCGACGGGGAGCTCCCCCAGCGTGCCGCGTGCTGCGGCGCGAGGGAGAAGATCGGGCCGGCAAACGACGGCCTCGTCCCGGCCGGCGCCACGCCCTGACCGTCCCGTTCTGGATCCGCAGCCACGGTCGCTACATGCTCAGATGGCGGGAGAACCAGTCCGTCGACAGCCGCGCCACCTCCTCGAGCGCCCCGGGCTCGTCGAAGCGGCGGCTCGCCCCGGGCACCACCGCGAACCGGCGCTGACCGGGCAGCCGCTGCGCCACCCGCATGTTCAACCGGCGCAGCAGCACGTCCGCCCCGCCGGCGACCAGCAGCGTCGGCGCGCGCACGCGGCACAGCGCGCCGGCGGCGAGGTCCGGGCGGCCGCCGATCAGCACCACCGCGGCCACGTCGGCCGGGCGGGCGGCCGCGACCACGAGCGCAGCCGCCGCGGCGGCGGCGGCGCCGAAGACCCCGAGCGGAAGGGGGGTAGTGCGGTCGCGCCCCACCCAGGCGATGGTCGCCAGCAGGCGCCGGGCGAGCAGCGCGACGTCGAAGCGATGCTCGTCGGTGAGCCGGTCGACCTGCTCCTCCGCGGCGGTCAGCAGGTGCACCATGAGCGTGCCGATCCCCGCGTCGTTCAGGGCGTCCGAGACCTGGAGGTCACGGCGGGGTACCGGCGCTTCCCGCCACCGTTGGCAAGGATCACGATTCTGCAGCCCTCGGCCGGCAGGCGGAGGTCGGCCCGCAGGACGGCGCCCGGCACGGCTACAGGAACACCTGGTCCGCGTAGCACCAGAGCCAGTCCTCGCCGGGCTCCAGGGAGCTGATGATCGGATGGCCGACCGAGTACGCGTGCGCACGCGCGTGGCGGTTGGGCGAGGAGTCGCAGCAGCCCACGTGGCCGCAGCTCATGCATAGCCGCAGGTGCACCCACGGGCTTCCGATGAGCAGGCACTCCTCGCAGCCGTTGGTGCGAGGGCGAACGGGCCGGATCGAGTCGACGTGCGT
>JAWVEW010000234.1:0-5819 GCA_033856495.1 Miltoncostaeaceae bacterium
GGCGGCGCAGGCCGCTGCCGCTGCCGCTGCCGCGGCGGCCGCCGCAGCGCCGAGCTATGGCGATGCGGGCGGCTTCACGACGCCGAGCGGGCTGACTCGGTGCTCGGTCTTCGGCGGCACCATCTCCTGCCAGAGCGCCTCCGGCGCGGTCGCGCTCGACCAGAGCGGCCCCGCCTACGGCTCCGCAGGCGCCCAGGGCGGCCACTCGCGGCTTTCCTACGGTCGCTTCTGGTCCGTCGGCTCGATCGGCTGCTCCGTGGACGAGTTCGCCGGAACCACCTGCACCAACGCGCAGGGCTGGGGCTTCACGATCCGCAAGCAAGACATCTCGAGCTTCTAGATCCATGACCGGAGAGCGCTCGCGATGACAGAACGGCCCAGATCGAGCGGCGTACCGGTCGTCGACGAGGAGGCGCTTCGGCGCCACCTCGACGAGCGGCGTGAGGCGATACGTCGTTCGCGCCGGCGGACACGGCGACTGGCAGGAGGGGGCGGCATCATCCTCGCCGCGGTCGCAGCGGTCACGGTCGCGATCGCGCTCGGGAGCGACTCGAGCGCTCCGGCGCCGGCCCGGCCATCCGCATCGACCGCGCCGGTCACGCGCTCGGTCCCCAGCCGCCCGGCCGCCGCTCGACGCGCCGCCGCTCGACCGAGGCCGGCCCCGGCGCGCGCGCCCCTCCCCGGCGCAGGAGTGCTCCGGTTCAGGTCCGGTCGGTCCTCCACCGCACCGCCCCCGGCGCTGGCACCGAATCAGCTTCCGGCGGGCGCCCAGCGCCCGGCCATCGTCCAGCGCCCGATTCCCTTCGGCCCCGAGCGCAAGGCGCAGATGACGGCCTACTCGCGCACGCACTATGGCTCCGCGGAGGCGACCTGGGTGCTCACCCCCCGGGTCATCGTCGAGCACTACACCGCCGGCACGAGCTTCAGTTCGGCATGGAACACGTTCGCCGCCAACTCCCCGGACCGGGAACTGGGGCAGCTTCCCGGCACCTGCGCCCAGTTCGTCATCGACACCGACGGCACCATCTACCAACTGGTTCCCACCACCGTGCGCTGCCGCCACACCGTCGGCCTGAACCATGTGGCCATCGGCATCGAGCACGTCGGAACCTCGGATGCCCAGATCCTCGACAACCCGCGCCAGCTCGCGGCCTCGTTGAGCCTGACCCGCTGGCTGATGGCCACCTACGGCATCGCCACAGCCGACGTCATCGGTCACGCCGAGAGCCTCTCGAGCCGCTTCCACCGGGAGCTCTACGCACCCTGGGCGCATCAGACACATGGCGATTGGACAGGGGCCGACATGGACCTCTACCGACGGGCGCTCGCGACCGGTTGACCGGGAACGCCGTGCGCATCAACCACATCTCGGCGGACGAAACCGCCGGGTCCCACCACAGGAAAGAGTGACGACATGAACCGAACGCTTCTCGGCCGGGCCATCGTGGCCGGCCTCGGCCTCGGCGCCCTGCTCGTGCCGGCCTCGAGCGCGCTGGGCTTCACCAGCAACCGATTCGAGAGCCCATCCGGCAACATCCTTTGCCGGTATGACAACTACAGCCGCGTCATGGCGTGCATGACCCTGAACGACTCCTTCGTCGCCGCCGTGCCGGTCTACGGACGTTCGTACAAGACCCGCGGGGGCACCTTTCGGAACGGTCCCACCCTCTACTACGGCGACTACTGGACGGCCAGTGGGCGCTTCCGCTGCAACTCCGCGCTGAGCGGCATGACCTGCCGCAGCGTGCAGAGCGGCCATGGCTTCTTCCTCAGCCGGACGAGCTACCGGCTCTTCTGATCGTCACGGCGCAGCCCGCGATCAGTCAGAGGCCTGACTGATCGCGGGCGGGGCGCGTCAGGCGGCGTCGGCCGGTGCTGCGATCTCCCGGAGCGTCGCGAAGATGTAGTCGTCGATCCGGATCGCCTGCTCCCGCGAGTACGCGTAGAGCAGCACGCAGTCCGAGGGGTCGGCTCCCGTGGCGCTTCGGATCGCGGCCAGCTCTGCGGGCCCGATCCCGTAGCCGGGGAGCTCGTCGGTCGTGAAGAAGCCCTGGGATCCGAACTCCCGGCGCACCCGATCACAGAGCGCCCGGCCGAACCGCCAGGGCATCGTGTCGTCCTTGCGGAAGAGCCCGGCCAGCCCCTGGTAGCGCACACACCTGAGGACGCCGCCGTTGTGCTGGACGATGCGCGAATTGGAGGACAGTGACACCTCGACGAGTTCTGAACGCACGAGCCCGCGCAGACCGTGCCGGTCGAGGACTCGGTGCAGGAAGAGGCTCGCGCCATCGCGCCAGGGTCCGTGCTGTCTGACGATCCGGCGCAGGCCGGCCAACGCCTGCGCGCGCGTCTGACCGACGGCCGCACAGCCCGGGAGACCGGGAGCGGCCGCGACATACCGCCCCTCCTCTCCGGCGATCGTCACGAAGAGCCTCACCCAACCTCCTCGGTCCGCCGTCGCCCCGTGGCGGTCAACCCCTACAGGGCAGGGCGATTTCGATGGTAGCGGAGAGACCACAAGCCGGCGCCCAGCCTGCCCTGGAGCTTCCAGTCCTTCATGCCGCTGACGGCGTGGGTGAGCACGGAAAGGCGCAGCCGTCGGTCGCCCTGGAGCGAGGCCGGCACCTTGGTCTGGGCCCAGGCGGTGCCTTTGGGGATGTACCAGCAGTCGCCGGCCAGCGCCGGCGCCGCAGGCCCCAGCGTCAGGCCGGCGCAGATCCCGCCGGCCAGCGAGGCCCCGCGCTCTGCTCGTGACGTGCGATATCGATCGTGCCTCCCCGCGGGGTGACCGCGCGTCGTCCGGGAGCGGCATCGTCGCGGTCGTCCGCCGTCGCACCGGGCGTCGTTCGCGGTCAGGGCATGGGCCGGCGCCGTGGACACCGCCATCCCCCGTGCGGGGGGATGGCGCGTCGACAGACGTCAGCGGGCCGGGCTCATCCGACGCTCAGGGCGCCGGCCATCCCCCGGTCCCTGTGATACTCGCAGTAGAAGAGCAGCGTCCCCGTGCGCGGGAACGTGACGGTGACGGTGGCCTTCGCCCCGGCGGCAACGTCCGTGTTGATCCGCTGTGCCGTGAGGGAGAAGTTGTGGTCCAGCGAGCCCTCGTTCGACAGCTTCAGGCGGATGCGCTGGCCGGGGCTGCCGTGGAGGACGGTCGGCTTGAAGTACATGTCGTCCAGCTCGACCTGAGCAGCCGCCATGCCGCGCACGTCGAGGGCCCCGTGGTCGCTCGCCGCCACGCCGGCGATCGTGGTCGTTGCCGGCGCGGCCGTCGTGGACGCAGCCGAGCTCGACGGAGCACCGCCGCCAGAGCTTCCGCCGCCGCAGCCCCAGAGCGCGAGGGGCGCGGCGGCGAGGGCGAGCGCCGTTGTCCCGCGACGCAGTCGGCGGCCGCCGCGCGGCCGGGCTGTGCTGGATCTCATGTGTCCTCCGTCGTCGCTCGGGTCGGGCTCACCGGATGACACGGTCCGCCGCCGCCGGCGGTTCAACCTCGCCGTTGAACCGTCCGGCTGGGTGGCGCGTGGAGGGAGCATGAGCGCAGGGTGGATCCGCCGTAACGGCGCCCGGGACGAGGAGGCGTTCCTCGAGGCCATCCACGCGGAGCATGCCGGCGCGCTTATGGCCTACCTCGTCCGGCTCACGCGCGACCGCCAGCGCGCCGAGGACCTCCTGCAGGAAACGCTCCTGCGCGCCTGGCGTCGGGCGGACGAGCTCACGGGCGACGCGCGCTCGCTGCGGCCATGGCTCTTCACCGTCGCCCGCAACCTCGCCCACGACGCCCGCCGCGCGCCCCGCGAGCGGCGGGAGGTCACGGTGGCGACGCTGCCCCCCGCGCCGGACGCTCAGGACCTCGATCGCGCACTCGAGGCCTGGCAGGTGATCGAGGCGCTCGCCGCCCTCAGCGCCGAGCACCGCTCGGTGATCGTCGAGACCTACTTCCGCGGACGTTCGGTCGCCGAGGCGGCGCGTGCGCTCGGCGTGCCGACGGGCACGGTGAAGTCGCGGGCCTACTACGGTCTGCGAGCCCTCCGGCTTGCGCTCGAGGAGCGCGGGTGGGGAGCGTGAACGACCCCTGCTCGCAGCGCCACGAGCTGGGCGCCTACCTGCTCGGCGCGCTCGGCCCCGTCGAACGCGCCGCGGTGGAGGACCACATCGGCGGCTGCGCGTCCTGCCGTGATGAGCTCGCCTGGCTCTCGGGGCTTCCGGGACTCCTCGCCCGCGTCGGCCCGGAAGAGATCATCGATCCACCGGCACCGCCGGCGCTGGGGCGGCTGATCGCCTCGGCATCTCGCCGGCGGCGGCGGCGGCGCCGCCTCGCCGGCGCTGCCGCGTCGCTGGCGCTGGCAGCAGGCGGCGGAGCCCTCGCGGTGACGCTCGTCTCGCGCGCGCCCTCGCCGCCGATGCAGAGCGTGACAGCGGCGGGACCGGCGACCGGCGTCACCGCCACCATGAACCTGGAGGGTCGGTCGTGGGGAACGGCGGTGCGCGTGCGCCTCCGCGGCGTCCGGCCGGGCCAGCGCTGCGTGCTGGTCGTGATGGCGAGGGATGGGCGCCGTGAGCCCGCCGGCGCCTGGCGGGCCAGCTATGAGGGGCGCGCCGACGTGGCGGCGGCGTCCAGCATTCCGTTCACCGACGTCGCCATGATCCGCGTGATGGACGGGCGTGGCCGCGTGCTCGCGGAGGCTCGCCGGGCCTGAGCGCGAGGCGGGTGGCGGGTGGCGGGCGGCGGCAGCGGCCATTGAGTCTGCGGGCGCCGCCGAGCCAGAATTCGCTCCGCCGATGAGCGGACCCTTCGACGCCGCCGAGTACCTCGTGCACCGCCACGTGGCCGGCGGTGACGGCGACCGGGTCGCGATCAGGACAGGGGGCCGCTACATCACCTGCGGCGAGACGGAGGACATCGCCGGCGCCGCCCTGTGGCTCGCCTCGGACGCCTCCGCCTACGTGACCGGCGCCAACCTGGCCGTCGACGGGGGGTCTGGCGCTCGGGCTCTCCGAGGACTGGCGCGCCCTGCGCCTGCGGGCAAACGGCCCGGACGCCCCGCCGCGCTGACGCCTCGGGCATCTCGGGCGACGGGATCCACCTCACCTGGGCCCCTTGCCTCCCGGATCGTTTGATCGCATACAGCGCTGACGATTTCCGGGCCGACGATGGGAGACGCTGATGGCTGTCGCAGCCACTGACCCGAGGGAGATCGAGCAGGCGCTGAGGAAGGGCGGCATCGAGATACGCAAGCTCGAGGCGGAGGCGTCGAAGGCCGAGGCCGATCTCATCCCGGCGCTGCCGGCGACCATCCCCGCCGGCAAGCTCACCACGGGTGATGACGCGTCGCCCCTCGGTGTGGTGGCCGCGTACCGATCGCTCGCCGCCGCGGCGAACATGGTCGTCGCCGACCTCCCTGCGGACGCGGTCGGCGTCTGGGTGACGGGACCGGGCACGGCCGAGGCGTGCCGCGCCGCGCACGATGTGATCGAAACCGCGCTGAGCCGCCTCGAGGCGGCCGTCGACAGCGCGCTCTCTCAGCTTCCGGAGGGCCCCCGTCGGGGCGGCACGCGATTGGTCGCTCCGGCAGCCCTGGCCCTTGCGTTCACGGGGCTGGCGGCGGTCATCGGCCCGATCGCGTCGCTTCTCAGCACCGACCGGACGATTCGCAGCACGGACGTCTCCCTCGGCCTCAACGCCATCGCCGCCGCGGTCGCCCGGGCCGCCCTCGAGGCACGATCCGACCGGCCGGTCCGCGTCGGAAGCCTGCCTCAGGCCGATTCGGCGCTCGCTGGACGCCTCGTGGCCCTCCGGGAGAAGGTCGAGAGCCTCGGAA
>JAWVEW010000235.1:0-3731 GCA_033856495.1 Miltoncostaeaceae bacterium
ACGGACGCTGGAGGAGGTGGTGGGCGAGATCGCCGCCGCCACCGTCTCAGAGCGCGGCCAGACCCGCGCCGACGACCGCGCCTCGGAGGCGGCGATGGAGGACCGCAAGCGGGTGGGGTACTTCTGATGACGCTCCCCCCGGCGCTGCCGGGTGGAGCCGAGGGAACCCTGCTGCGCCTGGTGACCGCCGGCTCGGTGGACGACGGCAAGAGCACCCTGATCGGGCGCCTGCTCTACGACTCGCGGCAGATCCTGAGTGACCAGCTGGATCAGATGCGCGAGACCAGCGTGCGCCGCGGGGCCGACTTCCTCGACCTCTCGCTGCTGACGGACGGGCTGCGCGCGGAGCGCGAGCAGGGCATCACGATCGACGTCGCCTACCGGCCCTTCACCACAGGCCGCCGGCGCTTCCTGATCGCCGACTGCCCGGGGCACGTCCAGTACACGCGCAACATGGTCACGGGGGCCTCCACAGCGGACTGCGCGCTGCTGCTGGTCGACGCGCGCCAGGGGGTGGTCGAGCAGACCCGCCGCCACGCCTTCATCGCGGCGCTGCTCGGCATCCGCCACCTGGTGGTGTGCGTCAACAAGATGGATCTCGTCGACTTTGCCGAGGAGCGCTTCACGCCGATCGTGGAGGAGCTGGCCGGCCTGGCCGGCTGGCTGGACGTTCCCGACCTCACCGTGATCCCGATCTCGGCGCTGCTCGGGGACAACGTGGTGGAGCCCTCCGAGCGGACGCCCTGGTACGACGGGCCGCCGCTTCTGGAGCACCTGGAGCAAGTCCCCGCCGAGCCCCCCGGCGAGGCGGTCGGCGGCCGCCTGCCGGTGCAATGGGTGATCCGGCCCGTGGGCGACGAGGAGCGCCGCTATGCCGGGCAGATGGCCGGCGGCGCGTTCCGCGTGGGCCAGGACATCCTCGTGCTGCCCTCCGGCCTGCGCACGCGCCTCGCCGGCATCGAGGCGCCCGAGGGGCCCGTGGACGAGGCGTTCCCGCCGATGTCGGTGAGCGTGCGGCTGGCGGACGACGTCGACGTCTCCCGCGGCGACATGCTCTGCGACCCCGACCGGCCGCCCGCACTCGTGCGCGAGCTGACGGCGACGATCTGCTGGATGAGCGAGCGGCCGCTCCTGCCCGGCGCCCGCTATCTCCTGAAGCACACCTCGCGGACCTGCCTGGCCCGGGTCGAGTCGATCGAGCACATCATCGACGTGGCGACCTTCGCGGCCGAGCCGCACCCCGGCCGGCTGACCCTCAACGACATCGGCGCGGTGCGGATCCGCACGCAGGCGCCGCTCGCGATGGATCCCTACCGGCTCAGCCGCTCGACCGGGAGCTTCGTGCTCATCGACGAGGCGACCAACGACACGGTGGGCGCCGGGATGATGGCCGGCTGAGGCACCGCCCGCGATGAGGGGGGCGCGGATCGGCATCACCGCGGACCGCCGCGCCGCCGAGCAGGCCGCGCTCGTGGAGTCCCTCGGCGGGGTGCCGGTCCTGGGGGCCTCCCTCGCGGCCGACGAGCCGGGCGAGGACGATGCGCTCTCGCCGCACCTGGAGCGGGCGCTGGCCGCGCCGCTCGACTGGGTGGTCTTCCTCACCGGGGTCGGCGCCCGCCTCACCATCGAGCTCGCCGCGCGCAGGGGGCTGGAGGAGCGGCTGAGGGACGCCCTCGCCCGGGCGCAGGTGATCGTGCGCGGCCCCAAGCCCCGCCGCGCCCTGCGCGCCGCCGAGGTGCGCGTTGACCGGATGGCCGACCCGCCGAGCGCCGTGCTCATCCGGGACGACCTGCTGCGGCAGCCGCTGGCGGGGCGCCGGGTGCTGCTGCAGGGCTACGGCGAGGACGTCGAGCGGATCGCCGCGCCGCTCCGGGTGGCGGGCGCCGAGGTGATCCCCATCCACCCGTACGCGGCGGGCTGGCCGGTCGACCCGACGCCGGCGCAGGAGCTGGCACGGCAGGCCGCGGCCGGGGGGCTGGCGGCCGTGACCTTCACCAGCGCCCAGGCCGCGCGCCAGTTCGTGGCGCTGGCGGAGGACGTCGGCGTGGGACCGGCCGAGCTTCGCGCGGGCGGGGCGCTGATCGCGGCCGTGGGGCCGGTCACCCGGGCGGCGCTGGAGGCCGGGGGCGTGACCGTCCACGTGCAGCCGGAGCGCTCGCGCATGGGGACGCTCTACCGGGCGCTGGCAGCCGCGCTGTCGTCGGCGCCTGCCGCGTCCTAGGGGCTTCCGCCGGTAAATGGTTCTTTTGTAGACTCCTTTTTGGAGAATGCCGCGCCGTGCGGCACCGCGACGGAAGGAAGAGGCGCGAGCCCGCGCCGACCATGCGATACCTCCCGGTCTTCCTCGACCTCGCTGGGCGCCGCTGCGTCGTCCTCGGCGGCGACCGGCTGGCGGCCGACAAGGCGCGCCAGCTCTTCGAGGCCGGCGGCCGGGTTACCGTGTTCGCCGCCTCGCCGGGCCCCGAGATGGAGGAGCTGGCGACGGCCGCGCCGCTCGCCCTGCGCCGGCGCGACTACCGTCCGGGGGACCTGGCCGGGGCGCGGGTGGCCATCGACGCCAGCGGCGACGAGGCGATCAACGCCCTCAGCCACGAGGAGGCGGACCGCGAGCGGGTGCTGCTCAACGTGGTCGACGTCCCCGATCGCTGCGGCTTCATCGCTCCGGCGGTGGTGCGGCGCGATCCGCTGCTGATCGCGATCTCCACCTCCGGTGAGAGCCCGTGGCTGGCGGGTGCGCTGCGCGCGCGCCTCGAGCGCCTGCTGGGCGAGGAGTGGGGCCCGTTCGTCGCCCTGGTCGGCCGCACGCGCCGCCGGCTGCGCCGGGCGGGGGTGCCGGTCGCCGATCAGGAGCCGGTCTACCGGCGGCTCATGGCCTCGCCGATCCGTCGCCTGCTCTCCGAGGGTCGCGCCGCCGAGGCCGAGCTGGCAGCGGAGGCGATCGCCGCCGAGGAGCGGGCGGCGGCCGCGAGGACCCGCTAGGAGCAGCTGCCCCCGGTCGGGCGGCAGCTGCTCCAGGCGTCACTGCGTCCTAGTAGTCGTCCATCCCGCCCATGCCGGCCGGGGCGCCCGCGCCCTTCTTCTCCGGCGCCTCGGCGACGATGACCTCGGTCGTGATGATGTTCTTGGCGATCGACGCGGCGTTCTGGAGCGCCGAGCGGGTGACCATGGCGGGGTCGATGATGCCGGCCGCCACCAGGTCGACGTACTCGCCGGTCTCGATGTCGATCCCCTGGCCGGGCGGAAGCTCCTTCACCTTGCCCACCACCACCGAGCCCTCGAGGCCGGCGTTGTTGGCCAGCTGGCGAAGCGGCTCCTCCAGCGAGCGGCGCACGATGTTGGCGCCGGTGAGCTCCTCGCCCTCGAGGGCGAGCGAGTCGAGGGCGCCGATGGCGTTGATGAGCGCCACCCCGCCGCCGGGGACGATGCCCTCCTCGAGCGCCGCCCGGGTCGCCTGCAGCGCGTCCTCGACGCGGTGCTTGCGCTCCTTCATCTCGGTCTCGGTGGCCGCCCCCACCTTCACCACCGCCACCCCGCCGGCGAGCTTGGCCAGGCGCTCCTGGAGCTTCTCGCGGTCGAAGTCGGAGTCGGTGGTCTCGATCTCGGCCTTGATCTGCTTGATCCGGGCCTTGATCTCCTCGGCCTCGCCGGCGCCGTCGATGATCGTGGTGGTGTCCTTGGTGACCACCACCTTGCGGGCGCGCCCGAGCTGGGTCACCTGGACGTTCTCGAGC
>JAWVEW010000236.1:0-10073 GCA_033856495.1 Miltoncostaeaceae bacterium
GCGCGATCGCGCTCGCGACGACGTGACGACTCATCGACGGCCTCTCTCGGCGTACCGGGTCCCCATGCACGTAACCCCAGCGCCTCGGGGTGTCAACGCCCGAACGGGTGACCCTGGGAGTGGAACGCAGGGACCAGCCGCGGGCGCCGGCAGGCCAAGTTGGCATGTGGTCAATTGGCTGCGCATGCGACGGCCAATTGACCATACGTTTCCCAGAGGGCGATTATGCCCGTAGCCGACGGCCGGTCCAACAACTGGCACGCCTCCCTGGCAGGCCTTGTTGGCGAGCCAGGCCGGCGCCTGTCGGGGGGGCCTCGGCCCCCTTCCGGAAGCAGGCTCTCAGCCGGTCTTCATCATCAGGTGCTCGAGCTCGGTGGAGTGCTCGACCGCGTGGCGGACATGTCCTTGCCATCTCGGCCATGACGCGGCAACAGATTGAGCGCCACGGCATCGACCCCGACAGCCTGGCGCCCATCCTCGAGAACGTCGGCGTCCCGGACGTCATCGGCCAGCTCCAGCTGATCCACGACGAGATCGTGCCCCCGTTCGCCTGGGATCCGGCGACGGGCCCCGGCGCGGCGCGGCCCGTCAGTGGGGGTCGGGGGCGCCTCAGGCGCCCGCGCAGCCCATGGTGCGAGAGGCCTCCTCGAGCACGGGGCGCAGCACCGAGCGGATCTCCTCGAACTCCTGGGGGCCCGCGATGCACGGCGGGGCCAGCTGGATCGCCGGAGCGCCCCGGTTGTCGGCGCGCGAGATCAGGCCGCGCCGGAACATCGCCGGCGTCAGCTCGGCGCAGAGCCGGTCGGCGTCGTCCTTGGCGAACCGCCCCTTGGTGCGCTGGTCCTTCACCAGCTCGATCGCCATGAAGTAGCCGTCGCCGCGCACGTCCCCGACGATCGGGATGTCGCGCAGCCCCTCGAGCATCGCCCGGAGGGCCGGCTCGTGGGTCCGGACGTGCTCGTTGACGCCCTCGCGCTCGATCACGTCGATGCTCGCCAGCGCGATCGCGCAGCTCATCGGGTGCCCGCCGAAGGTGAACCCGTGCATGAACGGCGGCCCGCCATTGGAGAACGGCTGCGCCACCCGGTCCGAGACGATCACCGCCCCCACCGCCGCGTACGCGCCCGCCAGCCCCTTCGCCGTCGTGATCAGGTCGGGTTGGTAGCCGTACCGCAGCGACCCGAACCAGTCCCCGAGCCGGGCCCAAGAGCAGATCACCTCGTCGGAGATGAAGAGCACGTCGAACTCGTCGCAGATCTCCCGCACCCGTGCGAAGTAGCCCGGCGGCGCGGGGATGCAGCCGCCGCCGTTCTGGACCGGCTCCACGATCACCGCAGCCACCGTGTCGGGTCCCTCGAAGAGGATGCGCTCGACGATCGCCTCGGCGAACTCGTCTGGGGAGTGCCCCTCGGGCAGCCGGTACACGTTGGTGGCGGGGACGTGCGAGACGCCGGGGGCCATCGGCTCGTAGGGCTCGCGCAGGAAGGTGAGGCCGGTGGCCGCCATCGCCCCGTAGGTGGTCCC
Source organism: Miltoncostaeaceae bacterium (assembly GCA_033856495.1). GTDB lineage: Bacteria > Actinomycetota > Thermoleophilia > Miltoncostaeales > Miltoncostaeaceae > JAWVEW01. Next base: position 1,525 of record JAWVEW010000236.1, read on the forward strand.
GTGGTACGACATCGTGCGCGCGATCAGCTTGGTCTTCGTGGGCTTGCCCACCAGCCGGTGGTAGTGGCGGGCGAGCTTGATGGCCGTGTCGACCGACTCGCTGCCCCCGCTGGTCAGGAAGACGCGGTTCATGCCGTCCGGCGCGAGGCCGGCGATGCGGGTCGCCAGCTCGATCGACCGCGGGTGCGGGTAGGCCCAGCTGGTGAAGAAGCCGAGCTCCTGCGCCTGCTCCGCCCCCGCCTGGGCCACGTCCACCCGCCCGTGGCCGATGTTGTTGCAGAAGAGCGCGGAGAGGCCGTCCAGGTAGCGGTTGCCCCGGTCGTCCCAGACGTGGCAGCCCTCCCCGCGCACGATGATCGGGACCTCGCGATCCACCTGGGCCGGCGCGAAGTGCCGCCAGAGATGGGCCCGGGCCTGCTCGTGCAGCCGCTCCCGATCGGAATCCGGGAGCGCGGCGGAGCGGGGAGCGGGCGCGCCACCGGGCCTCGGCGCGCCCCCCGCGAGGCGGGACCCCTCCCAGGTCCGCCACTCGGTCACGTCGACGGCGATCACGGGCCCCGGCGGCGGCTGCCGCCGGTACTGGGGGTACTTCTCGGTCAGCACCGCGAGCGCCCTCCGGGCCTCCTCGCCGTCCTCCAGGATCCGGGCCGTGCCCCGCAGCCGCGCCCACCAGAGGCGCGTCCAGTCCTCCTCGTAGTGGTCGACGAGCACGGTCGCCCAGGGCCGCTCGCGCAGGTTTCGCAGCCGCCGCAGGTCGCGCGAGCGCTTGGGCTTCTGGTCGACCGCGCTGTAGAGGACGTCTCCCACGAGCGCGAAGCAGAAGGGCACCTGATGCGCGCGCCCGTCCGGGTCGATGGTCGCGAGGCGGGCGACCCGAGCCTCGCCGACGCGTCGCGAGAGATCCGACCTCGGCACGTCGGCAGTCTCGCAGTACGGTGCAGCCGGTGGAGGATCATCACCCCGACGTCACGCTCGTACGTCACGGCGAGACGGCCTGGAGCCGCGGCGGCAAGCACACGAGCCGCACCGACCTTCCCCTCACCTGGGCCGGACGGCAGCGGGCGAAGCGGATCGGCGCCGCGCTCGCCGGCCGGCGCTTCGCGCGCGTCCTTACCAGCCCGTCGCTCCGCGCGCGCGAAACCTGCCGGCTGGCGGGTCTGGCAGGGCAGGCGGAGGTCCGCGAGGAGCTGCGCGAGTGGGACTACGGGGCCTACGAGGGGCGCACGACGCCCGAGATCCGCCGCGAGCGGCCGGGCTGGCTCCTCTGGAGGGACGGCGCCCCGGGGGGCGAGGATGCGGCCGCGGTTTCGGCGCGCGCGGACCGGATCGTCCGGGAGTTGCGCGAGGGGACGGGCGACGTGGCGATCTTCGCCCACGGCCACGTCTTGCGCGTGCTCGGCGCACGCTGGTGCGAGCTGCCGGCCGAGGCGGGCGGCGCTCTCGCGCTTGCGACCGCCGCCATCTCGCTGCTCGGCTGGGAGCGGGAGCGGCCGGTGATCGTCCGCTGGAACGTGGAGCCGGAGCTTCTCGGCCCGGCGTAGCTCGACGTCCGATCCCGTCCCCACGGTTGGGGTAGTGTCCCTCTCGTCACGGAGGGGGATCGCGGTTGCTGACCCCGGAGGGACAGCTCGATCGCCTCGAGGCGGCGCTCCAGGACGAGGGTCGCCTGGCGCTGCGCTCGCTGCGCCTGGCGCTGGACGCCGTGCGTCAGGACGACGTCGAGGTCGCAGATCGCGTGATCGGGCTCGACGACGAGGTGGACGAGGTCTACCGCGAGATCGACGCCGGCGTGCAGGCGGCGCTCGCCCATCACCCCACCACCGTGCCGCGCGTGCGGCTGGCGCTGTGCATCCTGCGCGCGAGCGTGCACCTGGAGCGCATCGCCGACTACGCCGTGACGATCGCCAAGCTCGCCAAGCTGGCGTCGGGGCTGGCGCGGGACGAGGAGGTCTTCTCCAGCCTCGACGAGATGGGCGCCCGGGCGCAGGAGATGATCCGGGCTGCGCTCGACTCCTTCGCCCGCCGCGACGTGGTCGGCGCCGAGTCGCTCGTCAGCCTGGACGAGGTGATCGACCGCGCGAACATCCGTCTCGTCCAGCAGCTACTGGATGTCGGCGACGAGCCGGCGCTGCGCGCATGGGGGCTGTGGATGGTCCTCGCCTCGCGCTGCCTGGAGCGCATCGGCGACCACGCCGTCGACATCGGCGAGCAGACGGCCTTCCTGGTCACCGGGCAGTTCCGCGAGTTCACCGACGCCTCCCGGCCGGTGGAGGCCATCGGCGGCGGGTTCTGGGGGCGCCCGGCGGCCTAGCGCGCTCTTCGCGGCCCCAGGCGGCGCACCGCCAGGCGCGCCAGCAGGTTGAGCCCCAGCACGATCGCCACCAGCACCAGTGCCGCCCCCCAGGCGTGGCGCAGCGTCGCCGGGGTCTGGGTGTAGACCACGTTCGTGAAGATGAGCTGCGGGAGCGACGCGATCGGAGCGAGCACGTCGGTCGAGAAGTTCCCGTTCCCGAGGGAGGTGAAGAGGAGCGGGGCGGTCTCGCCGCCGGCGCGTCCGACCGCCAGCATGATGCCCGTGACGATTCCGGGCGCCGCCGTCGGCAGCACCACCTGGGCGGCCGTGCGCCAGCGCGGAGCGCCGAGCGCCATCGACGCCTCCTTGAGCGACGAGGGCACCAGGCGCAGTACCTCGTCCGTCGCCCTGACCACGATCGGGAACATGATCACCGCCAGGGCGATCGCTCCGGCGAGCGCCGTGAACTTGTGCATCGCCACGACCAGGCCCAGGTAGACCGTGAGGCCGACCACGATCGAGGGGAACCCGAGCAGGACGTCGCTGAGGAAGCCGACGGCGCTCGCGGCCCTGCGCATCAGCGGCGACCGCGAGGTCTGGCCCTCGGAGACGAAGAGCGCCACAAGCACTCCGAGCGGTGCCGCGATCGCGGTGGCCAGGCCCATCATGATCAGGGTGCCGAAAAGGGCGTTCTTGATGCCGCCCGAGAAGCTGGCGGGGTCGAGCGGCGGAAGCTCGGTGAAGAAGGACCCCGAGATCGCCGGGATGCCGTCCACGAGCATGTACCCGAGCAGGACGCCGAGAGGCAGGAAGGCCAGGCTCAGCGCGGCGTAGACCGAGCCCGTGCCGACGGCCGAGCGGACGCGCCGCATGCCCCTGGGCGACCCGGCGAGGCCCAGGCCGGGGTCCGCTGCCGCCTCGCGCCGCCGTCCGAGCCGGGCGCTGACCGACGCCGGCAGCGCCAGTCGCGGGCGCGGCACGCGGAGGGCCTGGCGCAGGCGTCCGGGGCCGGTGGTGCTGCGGCGCACCAGGAGCCGGGCGGCGGCGTTGATGAGGAAGGCCATCGCGAAGAGCACGAGTGCCAGCGCGGTGAGCGAGTCGAGCTGGAGTGCCGTCGCCTCGCCCGTCTCCAGCGCGATCTTGCTCGCCGAAGTCGCACCGGGGCCGAGGATCGAGCCGAAGATGTTCGGCGAGTTCCCCAGCAGCATGGCGATGGCGATCGTCTCGCCGACCGCCCGCCCGAGGCCGAGCGCCGAGGCGCCGACGATGCCCGTCCGCGCCCAGGGCAGCATCGCCATCCGCACCATCTCCCAGCGCGTCGCCCCCAGGGCGAGCGCGGCCTCCTGCTGGTCAGCGGGAACGGTGAGCAGGACCTCGCGGCTCAGCGCGGCCACGATCGGCAGCACCATGATCCCCAGCACCATTCCGGCGATCAGGTACGACTGGCCGGTCACCGGCCCGGCGATGAACCCGAGGCCGCCGTTGTGGTTCGCGATCCACTCGAGGATCGGCTTGGCGGCCGGCACGATGACGGCCACGCCGAAGAGGCCGAAAACCACCGAGGGCACCGCCGCCAGCACGTCGACGACCCTGGCCACCGGCCCGCGCAGCCGCTTGGGGAGGAAGACCGTGGTCGCCAGCGCCACCCCCACCGCGATCGGCACCGCGAGGACGAGGGCGATCGCCGAGGTGACGAGCGTCCCGTAGAGCATCGGCAGGGCGCCGAACTGCGGCGGCCCGTGGGCCGGGGTGGGGACCCACTCGGTGCCGGTGATGAATCCCCAGACGCCGAAGGTGTCCCAGACGTCGCCGGTCCGCGCGGCCGTTGTGGCGATCAGGTAGGCGATGCCCCCGATGCCGACGAGGGTCGCGAGGACGAGCAGGCCGACGTACCCACGATCGGCGATCCGTCCCTTGAGGGGCCGGCGCAGTCTGTCTGCGAGCGCCGACCCCAGGACCCCCCCGCCGGGCGGCGGCGGGGGCAACTCCGCCGCTCCGTCGCTTGGGGAGGAGTCCTCCACCCGACTAGGACACCTTCTTGAGCTGCGCCTTGGCGGCCGTGATCACGCCCGCCGGCAGCGCCGCGAAGCCGAGGCTCGGAAGCTTGGCCTGGGCCGGGGCGCTGTAGACGTAGTTGAGGAAGTTCTTCACGTCGCCGACGGCGCCGCCCTTGCCGGCCTGCCCGTAGTTGGCGTAGGTCAGCACCCAGGTGGTGGTGGTGATGGGGTAGGCGCCCGGGATCGGGCTCGCCGAGAAGTCGATCGTCAGGTCGGGCTTGATCTTGGAGGCCGGGATCTTCCCCGCGGCGCTGATCGTGGAGGCCGACGGGAGCAGGTAGACCGTCTTGCGGACCAGCTTCTTCTTGACCTTGACCACCTGCTGCCTGCCGATCGCCGACACCTTGCCGTTGAGGGCGGCGTTGATGGCGTCGGCCAGGTCGACGTAGCCGATCGAGTTGGTGTTGCTCTTGACGCAGTTCGCCACGCCCGCGTTGCCCGGCTGGCGGATGATCGTGGGCGCCGTCCAGGGCGGCGTCTGGCCGAAGTTCACCTTGGCCTTGAAGCTCGCGCTGACCTTGGTCAGGTAGCGGCTGAAGTTGAAGCTGGTGCCCGAGCCGTCGGCGCGGACGCAGACCGTGATCGGCGCGCCCGGAAGCGAGACACCGGGGTTGGTCTTGACGATGGCGGGGTTGTTCCAGGTCGTGATCTCGCCGTCGAAGATCCCGGCCACCACCTTGCCGTCCAGCTTCAGCCGGCCGGCGACGCCGGAGATGTTCGTGGGTACCGTGATGGCTCCGAGCAGGGTCGGGAAGTAGTAGACGCCGCCGCCCCTCGAGGTGACGGCGCCCACCTGCGCCGGGGTCAGGAGGGCGTCGGAGCCGGCGAAGTCGACCACGCCGTTGGACAGGTCCGTGATGCCGCCGGTTGAGCCCTTCGCTGTATAGCTGCAGAGCCCGGAGTCGCGGCAGAAGTTCTCGTAGGCGACGCGCGGGAACGTCGCCCCGGACCCGGTGACGGCGCCGAGGGCGCTTGCGGCGAAGGCGGCGCTTGCGGCGCCGACGACGAATGTCGCCGCGAAGGTTCGCTTGGTTCGGTCCACGGTTGAAGCCCTCCTTGGGCGTGGTGTGGTGAGCCGCGCGCCAGAGGGGCGTGGGCTCTCACCGAGGCTAGATCCGACCTCCGTGAAGAGGCGGTCGCCGTCCTGTGTGAATCTGGTGAACATCCCGCCGGATGCCAGCGGCGCTCGACACGATCGGTTAGACAGTGGCGTCACGGCCCGCCCCGGCACCCCGGGGCGACCGGATCGCTATCCGAGCCTGGCCATCTGCGCGGCCGCGGCCCGCAGCACCTGGGTGGGCAGCGGGGCGTAGCCGAGCCCCGCGAGCTGGGCCTGCGCCGCGGGGCTGTAGACGTAGGTGAGCAGGCTCCGCACTCCGGCGAGGCTGCCGGCCTTTCCGGCCTTCGTGTAGTCCGAGTAGGTCAGCACCCAGGTCGTGGTCGTGATCGGGTAGGCGCCGGGCACCGGGCTGGCCGAGAAGTCGATGGTCAGGTCCGGCGCGACCTGCCGCGGTGAGATCCTCCCGGCCGCGCTCACGCTGGCCGTGGACGGGACGACGTACACGGTCCTCAGGATCGACCGGCCCCGGACCCTGACGCGCCGGGTCCTGCCGATCGCGGCCACCCGCGGCATCAACCCGGCCGCAGCGGCGTCGGAGAGGTCGACGTAGCCGATCGAGTTCCTGATGCCCTTCACGCAGCTGACGATGCCCGGGTTGCCCGTCTGGCGGACGATGGCGGGCGCGGTCCAGGGCGGCGTCTGGCTGAAGTTCACGCGCGCCTTGAACCGCGGGCTGACCTTGGTCAGGTAGCGGCTGAAGTTGAAGCTCGTCCCGGAGCCGTCGGAGCGCGCGCACACCGTGATGGGCGCGCGCGGAAGCCCCACGCCGGGATTCGTGGCGGTGATCCGCCGGTCGTCCCAGCTCGTGATCTCGCCGTCGAAGATGGCGGCGATCGTCTTTCCGGTCAGCCTCAGCCGACCGGTCACGCCGTCGACGTTCGTGGGGACCGTGACCGCCCCGAGCAGCATCGGGAAGTACAGGGGCGCGCCGCCGCGCCCCGTCACGGCGGCGCGCTGATCGGGCGTCAGGGTGGCGTCGGTCCCCGCGAAGTCCACCAGGCCGTTCGCCAGGTCGGCGATGCCACCGGTCGAGCCCTTGGCCGTGTAGCTGCAGACGCCCGTGTCCTTGCAGAAGGTGGTGAACGCGGCGGTCGCGAAGGTGGACCCGGACCCCGCGACGGCCCCCAGGGCGGCCTGGGACGAGGCGCCCAGGCCGATCGCGAGCGTGGCGGCCGCGATGCGCAGGCGGGTGTCCATTGGGTGGGCGGCCTCACGTCGACGGCTTCTCGAGGGCGCGGCCGCCCGACGCTACCCGCAGCTCGCGTGAACAGGTGGTCGCCATCCTGGGGCGGGCTGGTGAACGCGCCGGCCCCGACGTCCCCGCCGGGTGACGCTCAGAAGTCCAGGCGGCCCTCGAAGTGGCGGTCCGGACGCGTGAGCTCGTACAGCGCGAGGCGATGGCCGCCGGGGGTGCGGAAGGAGCAGCAGGGGCCGTGGGGGATCTCGAAGCTGGCCTCCCGAGGCCACCCGCGTGACTCGAGCTCCGCCAGCGCCGCGGCCAGCTCCGGCACGCGGTAGACGAGCACCGGGTGCTCGCCCTGGAGGTGTCCGGCCAGCAGGAGCACGGGCGGCGCCTCGGTGAGGCGGATGCCGGCGACCCTCGTTCCCATCGCCTCGATGGCGAAGAGGACGGTTCCATGGAGCACGTCGCGGAAGTACGCGACGTCCGCCGCCACGTCGCCGCTGGGCATGTAGAGGAAGTCGAGCTGCCGGAAGAGCACGGGGGCGCCTGCCGTCAGTCCGCTTCGGCGGCCTCGCGCCCGGCGCGCCTCGCGTCGCGGGCGTCGCGCTCGGCGTGGCGGTCCGGGTGGTAGCCGTATGCGGCCTGGCGCACCGCGCTGTCGCTCTCGAGGCTCGCGCCCAGCGCGCCGCCGACGGTCGCCGCCGAGCTCGCGACCACCGCCAGCTTCGCGTAGTCGCCGATCCCGACCGGGTGCCCGACCGTCGCCTGCAGGACGCTGTCGTCGATGAAGACCCATGCCCCGAGGAACGTGAGCACGAAGTGCGCCGCGTACAGCGAGAGCACGCCGATCGTCACCGTCACCGCGGTCACCGTGTTGAAGAGCGCCGCCCGCTCGCGCGTCACCCGGTCCGACCCTCGCTCCCAGAGGTGGTGGTCGACGATGAGCCACGCCACCAGCGCAGTCGTCGAGACCACCGCCATCAGCGCCAGCCGCGCAGCGTCGAGGGCATCGCCGATCGCCCAGACGGTGTTGTTCATCAGCGTGAGGGCGCCCGACGAGAGCGCGACCACCAGGAGGCGCGACAGGCCGAGGACAAGCCGCCAGGGCCGGTTTGCCCGCACCATCCCGAGCAGCAGCCGCAGGTGGCCGCGGACCACGCTGGCGACGAGGCGCACGTCCCCGTCGTCCTCCCCCGCGATCCGCCGGACCGGGGCCGCCAGCTCGGCGAGCCGCCGGCCCACGCGCCGCCGCCGCTCGCCACCGGCACGGTCCAGCTCGAGGCTCTCGCCGACCAGGCCGTCGACCAGCCGCAGGATCGCCTCCTGGGCGCGCCGTCGAATCTGAAGCGGGCCGAGCGCCGGCAGACAGACGAGTGCGACGCCGTGAGCTGCGCTGGCGTAGGCCACGACCGGCCTGCGGTTGATGCGCAAGGGAAGGTCGGTGAGGGCGATCGCGAGGTCCCAGCCCTCCTCGAGCATGCGGGCGCGGGCATGGTCGATCATCTCGACACCGCCGGCGGCCCCCGCCGCCAGATCCTCGCGCACCACCTCGACGCGCCAGGCGACTCGGTTGGAGACCCGCTCGGCGAGGAGATCGGGGAGGTCCTCGGCGAGCTGGCGGGCGATGTCCGCCGGCAGGTCCGGGTCCGCGAGCAGGCCGAGCACGAGGACGTCGGAGCCCGCCGGCCCGGCCTCCGCCGGGGCCACAGCCGGCCCGCGGTCCGCCTGAGCACCCATCCGCACCCGCCTCCCCGGCCGCCTCGGCGGCGAAACGCCGGTGACGCGCCCACCAGCGTACCGGCTGGCGGGCGCGCCGCTCCCCGGGTCAGCGCGGCGTCGTGTACCTGCTTCCGTCCGCCAGCACGACCCGGGCGGTGGCCGTCGCGCCGCCGGTGG
>JAWVEW010000237.1:0-4619 GCA_033856495.1 Miltoncostaeaceae bacterium
ACGGACGCTGGAGGAGGTGGTGGGCGAGATCGCCGCCGCCACCGTCTCAGAGCGCGGCCAGACCCGCGCCGACGACCGCGCCTCGGAGGCGGCGATGGAGGACCGCAAGCGGGTGGGGTACTTCTGACCTAACCCTGGGCGGCGAGGTCGTCGACGTCGTCGACCATCTCCACGTGGCCTTCCAGCCCCAGCAGCTGGATCACGCGCGAGGGCTGGCCGGCGCCCGGCACGACCGCGAGGCGATGGCCGTCGCGCTGGGAGCGCTGGTGCGCCTCGGTGAGCACGCGCACCCCGGTGGAGTCCATGAACGTGAGCCCGCGCAGGTCCACGACGACGGTGTGCGGGCGCGGCTCCTGCCGTTCCAGGCTCTGGAGGGCCTGGGAGACCCGATCGTAGACGCTGATGTCCAGCTCGCCCACGAGCCGGACCGCCCGCAGGCCGCCCGCGGCGCCGTCCACATCGATGCGGCACGTCATCGGTCCATTGCCATTGGCTCGGTTCATCGTCGGCTACGTCGACTCAGGCGTCCGCCCCCCCGGTCTCGCGTGGGCGGGGTTGGACGGTCCCGTCGGACCGGAGAATCTAGCGGCTTCGCCCCCCGGGTCGCGACGTCGCGGACCGGGAGTCAGATTCAGAAGAGGCCGCGGTGCATGGAGCACCCGCGACAGACCTCCGGGGGCTCGCTGCCGGCCGGCCCGGATGCCCTCGTACGCGGCGGCGGTCGCACCGTCGAGCGACGCGTGGAGCCAGTCCAGCCCGGCGCCACCAGCCCCTCCGAGCGCTGGGGCGTGAGGGGGGTGGCGTTCGTGTTGAACCCGACGCGCAGACCGCGGCCGGCGGAGCGGTCTCCACGACGGTCATTCGTTTCCATGACCCCACCCCGATTCCGGGTGGCGCAGCCTCCCCCCGGGGGTTTACCCGGCGCGGAGCCCGAAGTACTCTGATTCCCCGTGCCCGCCCTTTCCCGGGAGCAACTCGCCGTCCGTCGCGCGAGCACCCGGCGTATGGAACGACGCAAGCGGCGTCGCGTCCTGGCCTGGGTTGCCGTCGCAGCGGCCGGAGGACCGTTGGCGATCGTCCTCCAGGGGGGCGCGCTCGGCGGTGGCGGCTCCGCGGACATCGCCTCCGTCGCCCCCCCGGCCCTGCCCGGCGCCGGCGCCGACCGCCCGCCGACCGCCGACCTCGTGATCGCCCGGGGAGCCGACGTGACGCTGCGCCTGCCGGTGGACCGGCCGCGGGTGACGGCCATCGCCTTCCGGGCGGTCGACGACCCCGGCGCCGTCGCCCTGACGCCCGTCGGGCCGCTCGACTCCCATGTCGCTCCCAGCGACGGCATGCCCGGCCCGGACACCGCGTCCGTGGACGTCGGGTCGGCCGCCGGCACGCTCGTGTACTCACCCGTCTCGGGGGTGATGGCGAGCCTGACGCCGTACATCGTCGCGGGCCGGGAGGAGGGCTACGAGGTCGTGATCAGCCCCAGCGGCACCAGCGGGGTGGCGGTCGTCCTCACCCACCTCGACCCCCCCGAGGGGTCGGACCCGCCCTCCGTCGGCTCCGCGGTCAGCGCCGGATCCACGGTGCTGGGGAGGATCCGGGACTTCTCCTCGGTCGGCCCCCAGCAGATCGCCCGCTACACGGCGGACGCCGGCAACCACGTCCACATCGAGGTCGTGCGCTCCGGGGTCGGACTGGCCCCGTAGCGGGTCCGTGCGGGCGCTCCTCATCGGCGACGTGGTGGGCGGCGTCGGGCTGCGGGCCCTGCTCACGCGGCTGCCCGAGCTGCGCGAGGAGCACCGCCCGGACCTGGTCGTGGTGAACGCCGAAAACGCCGCCGCGGGAGCGGGGACGTCGGCCCGCCAGGCGCGCGACCTGCTCGAGGCGGGCGTCGACGTCCTCACCGGCGGCAACCACACCTTCCGGCAGCGCGACTTCTACCCCATGCTGGAGACCGAGCCGCGCGTGCTGCGGCCCGCCAACCTCAGCTCCAGGGCGCCGGGGCGCGGGCTGACGACGGTGACGGCCGCCTCGGGCGAGCGGGTCGCGGTGCTGAACCTGCAGGGAGCGGTCTTCATGGAGGCCGCGCAGAGCCCGTTCGTCGTGGTCGACGAGCTGGTCGCGCGCGCCCGCAGCGAGACCCCGTTCGTGCTGGTGGACCTCCATGCCGAGGCGACCAGCGAGAAGATGGCGGTGGGCCACCACCTCGACGGCCGCGTGACCGCCGTGGTCGGCACCCATACGCACGTCCAGACCGCGGACGCCCGGGTGCTCCCCAAGGGAACCGCCTACATGACCGACATCGGCATGACCGGCCCGCACGACTCGGTGATCGGGATGCGGATCGACCAGTCGCTGCGCCGGTTCCTCACCGGCCTGCCGGCGCGCTTCGACCCCGCCGAGGGGGGGGTGCTGGTGCAGGGGGCGCTCGTCGAGGCGGGGCCCGACGGGCTCGCGCGGGCGATCGCGCCGATCAGCGTCCCGGGCTGAGCCCAACGCGGAGCGGGGTCCCGAGGGACCCCGTTCCGTTGGCGTGGGTTGTCAGAAGGGCAGGAGGCCGCCGAGGAAGCCGCCGCCGTTGCTGCCGCCGCCGAACAGGCCGCCGAGCAGGTCGAAGGGGTTCAGGCCGCCCGGCATGAACGAGCTGACCAGCTGCATCGGGTTGGGCATGAGGCCGCCGCCGATGAAGGGCACGCTCTGCATCACGCAGCCGGCGATCTTGAAGGGGTCGAAGCCGGCCGGGAGGATGCCGCCGCCGAGGATGCCCGCGGTCGGGGCGCCGCCCGGGAAGACGCACTTCATGATGCCGGTCGGGTCGAGCGTCGAGCCGCCGCCCATGATGCAGCCGGCGATCTTGGTGGGGTCGAAGCCGGCCGGCAGCGCGCCGCCGGCGAGGCTGGCCGGGTTGGGCAGGCCGCCCGGGAAGACGCACGTGAGGATGCCGCTGGGGTCGGGCAGGTTCTTGAGGATCCCCATCGGGTCGGGGACGCTCTTGAGCACGCAGCTGGCGATCGCGCTCGGGTCGAAGCCGGCCGGCAGCGCGCCGCCGGCGGGAAGGCCGGCCGGGAAGACGCACTTCATGATCCCGGTCGGGTCGGGCAGGCCGCCGCCGCTGGTGAGGCAGCCGGCGATCTTGCTGGGGTCGAGGCCGGCCGGCAGCGCGCCGCCGGCGAAGAGGCCGCCCGTGGGCAGGCCGCTCGGGAAGACGCACTTGATGATGCCGCCGAGGTCGGGGATGAGACCGCCGGGCACGATCCCTCCGACGGGGGCCGCGGCCGGACCGGTGGCCGGGCCGGCGGCCGGGCCGAACATGCCGAGAACGCCGTCGAGGATGCCCTGCATCTGGTGAAGGATGCCGCTCACCAGGGAGGAGACCGCGGGCGGGATCGGGGCGGTCTTCATGACCCCGGTGACCATGTCGAAGGCGGTCTGCGTCTGGCTCCTGGCGAGCTGGAGCGCCGACTGCAGCTGCTGCTGGGCGGGGCCGGGGACGGCGCCGAGGATGCTCTGGATGCCGACCAGCGACTGGGCCTGACCCTGCAGCCCGCTGCCGATCGCCTTGGTGACCAGCTTCTTGACGTCGGGCGTCAGGCTCACGTTGCCGAGCAGCGAGGCCTGGCTCTGGACCTGGGCGCCGTTGCCGTTCATGAGGGAACCGATGACGCTGCTGATCGGGCCCTGGACGACGCCCGGAAGGCCGGGCAGCAGCGCCTGGAGGATGCCGATCGCGCGGTCGCGCGCGGCGGTGTCGTTCAGGTTGGCCTTGGCGACGGCCTTCTGGAAGGGGCCGGCGACGTCGTCGAGCAGCGCCGTGAGCTTGGAGATGTTGGCGTCCTCGAGCTTGCCGAGCAGGGCGAGCGCCCTGGCGGCGTCGGCGCGGGCGAGCGGGGTGAGGGCGCCCTTGAGCAGGCCGATGACGCCGGCCCGAGCCTTGCCGAGCTCGGTCCGGCTCTCGAGGAAGGCGGCGAACGACTTGTCGAGCTGACCCGAGGCGGACAGCTTGACGGCCAGCTTCAGGGCCGCCTGCGAGCCGTTCACGTGGGCCTTGACGGAGGCGGCCGAGCCCCCGCCCACGGCGAGCGCGGCGGCGGGGAGGGCGAGGGAGGCGCCGACGGCCAGCGTCACACCCAGCGTGCGCGCGGACGTGCGGCTTCGAACTGCCTTCATGCGGTGGACTCCTTCGGTGGGGACGCGCGCTACCGCGAGAGGGGACGGCCGCGAATCCATTCGATGGCTCTCCGGGGGGAGACACCGAAAAAATCGGCAGCGCCCGACAGGACTTGCTCCCCCGAAAGGGGGGTTCGTCGCCGGACGAACGGGGTGACTCCCCGCGCCCCCCCCGGATGACCTCTGGAGTCGGCGAGTGGGCCAACCACCAACGTGGCCGGCTAGTCCGTGAGGTAGCGGGCGGCGACCGCGTGGTCGGCCGCGTCGGGCGCCGCCGCCGCCCGCGGCGGCAGCTCCTCGACCGCGCCGGCCAGGTCGGGCCGCGGCCAGGCGAGGGCGACGAGCGCCACGAGGACGGCATCTCGCATCACCAGCAGCGCGATCGGGCCCGGCTCCAGCGCCACCAGGCGCCAGTAGGCGTGCGGGAAGTAGGCGGCGGTGAGCAGGCCGGCCACCAC
>JAWVEW010000238.1:0-3156 GCA_033856495.1 Miltoncostaeaceae bacterium
GGACGGAGGCCTCGAGGTGGAGTCGGTGATGCTCCAGGCGTTGCGGCTGCGCCCGCTCGGGGACGCGACCGGCCTGGCGGCGACCAACCCCGTGTTCCTCGTCTGCGGGAGCCGGGCGTGATCGCGCTGGTCGCCGCCTCCGAGCGCGGCCGCGCGCTCGCCGCCCACCTCGAGGCCGTCTGGCCGGACGCGCGCCTCGAGCCGGGCCGGCCCAGCGAGGCGCTCCCGCGCGCCTTCGCCGACATCGGGGTGGACGGGATCGTCTGCTTCCTGGCGGTCGGCGCGACGGTGCGCCTGCTGGCCCCGCTCCTGGCCGACAAGCTGCGAGACCCGGGGGTGGTGGCGGTGGACGACGCCGGGCGCTACGCGGTGGCGCTGGTGGGCGGCCACGCCGGCGGCGCCAACGCGCTGGCGCGGCGGGTGGCGGCGGCGCTCGGCGCCGATCCGGTGATCACGACCGCCAGCGACGCCCTCGGCCTTCCCGCCCTCGACACCCTCGGCGCCGATCTCGGCTTCCGGCTCGACCCCGCGAGCGACCTGGCCGCCGTGGCGGCCGCGCTCGTGGGCGGGGAGGCGGTGGCGCTGGTGAGCGAGCGGCGCTGGCCGCTGGGGCCGCTCCCCGACAACCTGGTCCGCGCCGGCGCGGCCGTCGGGCCCGCGATCGTGATCGACGACCGCACGATGGACCTCCCCCGCCCGGGCGTCCGCTACTTCCCGCCCTCGCTGGTCGTCGGCGTCGGCTCGAGCACCGGCGTCGGCGCCGAGGAGGTGCTGGCGCTGGTGGACGAGGCGCTGGCGGCGGGCGGCCTCGCGGCGCAGAGCGTGGGCGCGCTCGCGACCGTGGACCGCCGTGCCAGGGAGCCGGGCATCCTCGCGGCGGCCGCCGAGCGCGGCTGGCCGCTCCTGACCTTCCCCGCCGAGCGGCTCGCAGCGGTCGCCGTTCCCACGCCCTCCGAGGTCGTGCGCGCCGCCGTGGGGACCCCGAGCGTGGCCGAGGCGGCGGCGCTCCTCGCCTCGGACGGCGGGGAGATGGTGGTGGCGAAGCGCCGCTCGGCGGCGGCCACCGCGGCGGTCGCCCGGCGGCCGGTGCGGGGCCGGCTGGCGCTCGTGTCGCTCGGCCCCGGCGACGAGGCGCTGATCCCGCCGCTCGCCCGCGAGGCGCTCGCCCGCGCCGAGGTGGTGATGGGCCTGGAGCGCTACGTCGACGCCGTCCGGGGCCTGCTGCGGCCGGGGACGCGCGTGGAGGTGACGCCGATCGGGCGCGAGCGGGAGCGGGCGCGCCGGGCCGGCGCCGAGGCCGCCGCCGGCGGCTCGGTGGCGCTGGTCTCGGGCGGCGACGTGGGCGTCTTCGGGATGGCCTCGCCGGCGCTCGAGGAGGGCGGCCTGGCGGGCGTCGAGGTGACCGTCGTCCCCGGCGTCACGGCCGCGACCGCGGCCGCCGCGCTCGCGGGGTCCCCGCTCGGGCACGACCATTGCGCGATCTCGCTCTCCGACCTCCTGACGCCGTGGGAGGCGATCCGCTCCCGCCTGGAGGCCGCCGCCGCCGCCGACCTGGTCGTGAGCCTCTACAACCCGCGCAGCCGCGGCCGCGACTGGCAGCTGGGCGCCGCGCTGGACATCCTGCGCGAGCGCCGGCCCGCCGACACGCCGGTCGCGCTGGTGACCGACGCCTATCGGCCCGGCCAGCGCGTGGTCCTCAGCTCGCTCGCCGCCGTCGACCCCGCCGAGGCCGGCATGACCTCCATCGTGATCGTCGGCAGCTCCGCCACCCGGATGGTGGAGGGGCGGATGGTGACCCCGCGCGGGTACGCGGGGCGCGTCGAGGACGCCCCCCTCTCGAGGGCTCCGCGATGAGCGTGTTCCTCGCGACCGCCGCCTGCGCCGGCTGCGGCGCCTGTCTCGCCACCTGTCCGGAGCGGGCGCTGCGCCCCGCGCGGCCGGGCGCGCCGGCGCCCATCCTGACGCTCGTCGCGCGCTGCACCTCCTGCGGCGAGTGCGCGGAGATCTGCCCCGTGGACGCCTTCGTGGAGGTCGACGCCGAGTGACCACCACCCGCCGCGGCCACCAGCCCCATCCGATCGAGGTGGAGAGCTACCGCATCATGCGCTCGCTGGTGGACCTCTCGGCCCTGCCGCCCCTGTCGCGGGCGGTGGCGGAGCGGATCATCCACGCCTCCGCCGAGCTCGGCTGGGCCGAGGACCTGGTGCTCGACGAGCCCGCGCTGGAGGCCGGCCGCGCCGCGCTGGCGGCGGGCGCGCCGGTCGTGACCGACGTGGGCATGGTGCTGGCGGGGCTGCACGGCGTCGACGCCCGCTGCTACCTGCGCGATCCGCGCACCGGGCCGCTCGCGATCGAGGCGGGCCTCACCCGCTCTGCCGCCGGCATCCGTGTCGCCGCCGCAGACGTCGGCCCCGGCGCGGTCTGGGCCATCGGCAGCGCGCCCACGGCGCTGGCGGAGCTGCTGCGCCTGGACGTCCGGCCGGCGCTCGTGATCGGCCTGCCGGTCGGCTTCGTGGGCGCCGTCGAGGCGAAGGCCGCGCTGCGGACCAGCGGGCTGCCGGCGCTCAGCAACCGCGGCCTGCGCGGCGGCTCCCCGGCGGCGGCGGCGGCGGTCAACGCGCTGCGCCGGCTGGCGGGGCAGGACGCGTGATCCGCCCGAGCCTCCTCATCGTGGGCCACGGCACCGTGGACGCGGAGGGCGTGGCCGAGTTCCTCGCCTTCGCCGAGCGGGTCCGGGACCGCGCGCACGACCTCGAGGTGGGCGCAGGGTTCATCGAGCTGGCCCGGCCGGCGGTCTCGGCCGCGGTCGACGACCTGGTCGCCGGCGGCGCCGACGACCTCGTCGCGGTGCCGCTGACGCTGCTCGCCGCCGGCCACACCAAGGACGACATCCCGGCGACACTCGCGCGCGAGCGCCTGCGCCATCCCGGCGTGCGCTTCCGCTACGGGCGCGACCTGGGCGTCCGGCCGGAACTGCTGGCGCTCGTGGAGCAGCGGGTCGCCGCGGCCCTCGCCGGCGCCGACCCGGCCGGCTGGGCCGTCGTGCTGGTGGGGCGCGGCTCCACCGACCCGGACGCCAACGCCGACCTCGCGAAGATCGCGCGGCTCTACTTCGAGGGACGCGCGCACCCCTTCGTCGAGCACTCCTTCGTCAGC
>JAWVEW010000239.1:0-5865 GCA_033856495.1 Miltoncostaeaceae bacterium
GCTGGCGGGCCAGCGGCAGAGCCTGGTCTCCTACCACCTGCGCCAGCTGCGCGACGGCGGCCTGGTCTCGGCCCGGCGCAGCCTCGCCGATGGCCGCGACACCTACTACGTGCTCGACCTGGCGCGCTGCGGTGAGCTGCTCGTGAGCGCGGCCGCCTCGCTGCATCCGGGGCTGGCGCCGACCGGCGGCTCGCACGCCGGTCGCGACCGCGGCTTCGCGCGGGCGCGCGTGCTGTTTCTGTGCACGGCCAACAGCGCGCGCTCGCAGATGGCCGAGGCGCTCACCGAACAGCTGTCCGCCGGCGCGGTGCGTGCCCTCAGCGCCGGCAGCCATCCCAGGCCGCTGCATCCCAACGTCGTGCGGGTGATGCGCGAGCGCGGGATCGATCTCGGGGGCCGCCGTTCCAAGCACCTCAGCGAGTTCTCCGGCCAGCGCTTCGACTTGGTGATCAGTCTCTGCGACCGCGTCCGCGAGGTCTGCCCCGAGTTCCCCGGCACACCGCAGGCGATCCACTGGAGCATCCGCGACCCGGCACGCGAGCCGGGCACCGACGAGCAGACCCTGCCCGCCTTCGAGCGCACCGCCGCTGAGCTCGAGATGCGCATCGGCTTTCTCCTCGAGGCGATCGCACAGACCACAGGCCCCCAGGAGGTCATCGAGCATGCCTGACGAGTTCGTCAACGTCCGCTACATGGTCGACGACGTCGAGAGCGCCGTCGCCTTCTACACCACGCACTTCGGCTTCGAGCTGCGCTCCAGCGCCGCCCCCGCGTTTGCCGACGTCGTCCGCGGCCGCCTGCGTCTGTTGCTGAGCGGCCCCGCCAGCTCGGCCGGACGACCGATGCCCGACGGCCGCACGCCCCAGCCCGGCGGCTGGAACCGCATCCACCTGATCGTCGAGGACCTCGCCGGAGAGGTCGAGCGGCTGCGCGCCGCCGGCCTGAGCTTCCGCAACGAGATCGTCAGCGGCCCCGGCGGCCGGCAGATACTGCTCGACGATCCCGCCGGCAACCCGATCGAGCTCTTCCAACCGGCCGGCGCGTAGGCCTCACGAACGCTCGGCGCGGGTGGCGCCCGGGCGGGCACCGGAGAGCAGGAAGCGCCAGACGCCCGAGCGCACCGCGTCCGACAACGTGATGCCGTGACGGCGCGCGAGCTGGTCGAGGATCCGACGCTCGCCGGCGCTCACCCGAGCCTGGAGGATGGCCGTCTTGTTGCCGCGCATGACGAGAGCGCCCTCGGCCGCACACCCCTGGCGGCTCTCGGGCGCTCTCGCCATCGCGACTCCTCCCCCGTTTCCGCTCGGCGTCATGTGACGTTTCGCGGGGCTCGCCTCCTGAGCCGAGTCGATCCTGCACCACGGCGGGAGGAACCGGCATCCCGCACGGTGCCGTACCTCGCGGGGGGGAGGCCCGTACGACGAGCGCCCGGGCGGCTCGCGAAGGAGCCGCCCGGGCTGTCGAGGTGGACTAGTGGCAGGCGGTCGAGCCGGAGTCGGAGAACGTCCCGCCGGACTGCGGCGCGAACTGCCAGTCGTAGCTGGTGGGGTGCAGGTTGAGCCTCAGCACCCCGTAGGTGGTGTCGTTGCGGACCTGGCTGTTGGCGATTCCGCTTCCGATGGCGTAGTGGTTCTTGCCGCCGGTGCCGACCACGAACTGGCGGATGCCCCGAGCGGGATCGGCCGCGCCGGTCGGCGTCTGCGGGGCGAAGCGCTCGTAGTCGTGGTCGTGGCCGCTCAGGACAAGCTCGGCGCCGGCGTCGTAGAGGGCCTGGAAGAGCGGCTGAGTCGATGCGGTGCTGCCGTGCTGGCCCGAGCTGAAGCGCGGGTGGTGCCAGTAGGCGAGCGTGCAGGCGGCCGGGTGGGCGGCCAGGTCGGCGCGCAGCCAGGTCTCCTGCGGCGAGCCGGCGCCGCAGCCGCCCACCTGCGAGCAGTTGGAGTTCAGCGCGATCAGGTGCCAGGAGCCGATGTCGAAGCTGTAGTAGCCCTTGGACGCGGCGCCCGCCGCCGCTCCGAAGTACTGGAAGTAGGCCGAGGCCCCGGAGGTCAGGTACTCGTGGTTCCCGATCCCGGGGTGGATCAGCGACTTCACGCGGCCCCAGGTGGGGTCGAACGACTGCAGCCACTTCGAGTAGGCGTTGTCCTCGTACTGGTTGTCGCCGAGCGTCAGCACGCCCGCCAGGCCGGTCAGCAGCATGTCCGAGGTGGCCTTCATCTGGCAGCTGTTGATCGAGCGGCCGGAGAAGTTGCCGTCGCCGGGGTCGCAGGCGATGTCGCCGGCGGCCGCGATGACCGGGTCCCCGCCGGCGCTGGGCGGCGGCGTGGGGGTCGGACTCCCGACCACCGCCGTCGCGGCGGAGGTCGCCGCCGCGGAGCCGCCGCCGTTGGTGGCGGTGACGCTCACGCGCATGGTGCTGCCCGCGTCCCCGGACACCAGCGCGTAGCTCGACGACGCGGCGCCGGCGATCGCCGCGCAGTTCGCGCCGGCGGAGTCGCAGCGCTTCCAGCCGTAGGCGTAGGCGTTGCCGCTGCCCGTCCAGGTGCCGGTCGTGGCGGTGAGCGTCTGGCCGACGGTCGTGGTCCCGCTGACCGTCGGGGGAGCGCTGCTGGTGGGAGCGCTCGGCGGCGGCGGCGGCGGGGGCGGCGGCGGGGTGCCGCCGGTCGCGCCGTCGTTGTGGAGGGCGTCGAGGTAGGCGCCGAACCCGGAGGAGGTCGCCCACTCGGTGGCGCTCTCCACGATGGTTCCCTCGCCCCACTCGTTGAAGGTGGTCACGAGCTGCAGCGGGGCCTTCGAGGCGACCATGTCGCGCACGTTCTGCTGCCAGCGGGTCAGGTCACGGCCGAGCCGGGTGGGCTGGCCGGCCAGGTCAAACCCGGGGCTGATCGCGTACGAGCGACCGGCCTGCGAGTCGGCGGCGACCGCCGGCGAGTACTGGTGCCAGCCGTCGGGCTGGCTCGCGCAGGACGCGTAGCCGGGGAAGACCTTCAGCACCACGAAGGCGCCGACGGTGTTGCCCTGCTTCCAGCGGTCGGCCATGCCGCAGCCGTCCGCCCCGTCGGCGTAGACGAACACCACGAACTTGCCGTTGCGGCGCAGGAAGCTCGGGCTCGACGCGTAGCGGTCCCGGATGTAGGTGAGGTCCGAGGTGATCTGGGCGGCGCTCGGGTTGCCGAGGCTCTCGGACTCGTAGTACACGCTCCACGCGAAGCCGGTGCCGGCGGCCGCGTTCAGCAGGAGCGGGATCCGGGAGTCGGTCTTGGTCCCCTGGCCCCACCAGGAGGCGATCCCCGCCTGGATCTTTCCGTACTGCATCGCCGTGATGTGGGCGCGGACGACCGCGGAGTCGCTGCCGTCGTAGTAGCCCAGGGTGGGGTGGTACTTGGTGAACGGATACATCCCGGACTGGCTCCAGGCCTCCGGGAACCACGGGTAGTAGAAGGCGGCGCGGATGATCCCGTCCATGCTGGGCGGGGGCGGCGCCGGCGCGGAAGCGACGACGGCGCTCGCGTTCGAGGTCGACGTGGCCGAGCCGGCCGAGTTGGTGCCGGTCACGGTTGCCCGCAGGGTGTGGTCCTGGTCGGCCGCCACCAGCGGGTAGCTGGCGGAGGCGGCGCCGCCGATGGGCGCGCAGGCGGCGCCGGCGGAGTCGCAGCGGCTCCAGGCGTAGCCGAAGGTGATCGGGGCGTCGCCGCTCCAGGTGCCGGTGCTCGTCGTCAGGGTCTGGCCGACCACGGCGCTGCCCGAGATCGTGGGCGCGGCCGTGGCCGCCGGGGCGACGGGCCCGGACGGGGGCGGGGGCGGGGGCGGGGGCGGCGGGGGCGCCGCGCCGTCGGTCTCCACGACGAGCTCCGGCTTCGGGCCGCTGGAGTCGCGGCTCGCGAATGCGACCGCGGTCGCGCTGGCCGTCGCCATCGCCATGCTGACCGCCCCGTCGCCCCTGACGAGCGGCGTGACGTCGAAGCTCACCCAGCTTCCGCTCGCGACCGTCGGGACGCTGGCGGTCGTGCCCGCGTTGAGGGCCGGAGCGTTCGAGGAGGTGATGGTCATCTCGCCCCAGGTGGTGTTGGCCACCCCCGAGACGGTCACGGGCCTGGTCGACGTGCTGGTCGCGTACACGCGCAGGGTCGCCCTGGTGACGGCTCCCGCCAGCCCGCTGGGGCTGAAGCGCAGGTAGCTCCGCATGCGCGGAGACCCGTCGACGCGCAGCCGGGTGTCGCTGCCGTAGTTGATGCCCGGCGCGTCCGCGTTCACGTAGGAGTCGGCGACCGGGGTGAAGGTCTGCGGCGCGCTCGCGCTGCTCGCTCCCATGGGCAGGGCCAGAGCCATGCCCATGAGACCCAGCCCGAGCGCGCTCGCGCAGGTGAGGCGTCGTCGGCGATCCATGCCGTCCCCCTATTCGAGCCGTCCTGGCTCTCTGTCGAGCCGCACACCGCGACTGTCGTCCGGGAGGCGGCGGCTGTGGGCGTCCTGGATTCAGGTATCGGCGGGGCCGTCCGTTCCAGGAACCCGGAGCGCGAGGAGGCGGTCCGACCCCCGCTTTCGGCGTGTTTCGAGCCCGCCGCGTTAAGGTTCGGTTAGGGCACCCAGGCGTCGCCGGCCGGCGTGACGACGAGCTCGTGGGTCCAGCCGCGGGGCGACTGGTCGGTGAGATAGGCCGCCGCGCGCGCGACGTCCTCCGGCGAGACCGAGTCCCTGGCGGGGCGTCCGGCCATCTGGTTGCGCTCGGACTGGATGATCCCGTCGATCACCAGCAGCGCGGCGTGCACTCCCAGCGGGCGCAGCTCCTGGGCCAGCGCCTGCACCAGGCCGCGGGTGGCGAACTGCGCGGCGGCCCAGGGGCCGCGGCCCGGCATCCCCCGCCGCGCCGACCCGCCCGCCAGCTGGAGGATCGTCCCCGTCCCGCGCGCCGAGAGCTCCCTCCCGCCCAGCCGCAGGATGTGGAAGGCGGCCGGCAGGAAGCCGCCGACCCAGGCGTCGAGCCGGTCGGGCGGGGCCTCGATCAGCGGGCCGCCGCCGAAGGGGCCGCCCCGGGCGCCGCCGCCGACGGCGTTGACGACGAGCTCCAGCCCGCCGAGCTCGTCCTGCGCGTGTGCGAGCACGGCCTCCACCGACGCCGGGTCGCGCGCGTCGCCCACCATCGTGACGGCCCCGGGATGCTCGGCGCGCAGGCGCTCCAGCGTCTCCTCGGAGCGCGCCACCGCCAGCGCCCGCCAGCCGGCGGCGAGCCGCTCGGCCACGATCGCCCGGCCGCTGGTGCGGGCTCCGAAGACCACGGCGACGGGAGGGCGCTGCATCGGTGACGATCATCGCAGGCGCGCGCACGACGGGACGGGTCGGCCCCCGCCCGGCCGGGAGTAGACTCACAGACCCGCATGATCGAGCGCGTCGACCTCGCCGGCATCCAGGCCGGCCGCTTCCCCCAGGTACGGCCGCGGCGCCTCCGCGCCGGGGCCGCACTGCGCCGCATGGTCCGTGAGACGCGGCTCGCCCCGGACCAGCTGATCCTGCCCATGTTCGCCGTCTCCGGCACAGGGGTGGAGCAGCCGATCTCGGCGCTGCCCGGCCACTCGCGCCTCTCGCCCGACCTGCTCGCGGGAGCCGCGGCGCGGGCCTTCGCCGCCGGCGTGCCGGCCGTCCTGCTCTTCGGCGTCCCCGATCACAAGGACGAGGGGGCGACCGGTGCCTGGCGGAGCGGCGGCGTGGTCCAGCGCGCCGTCGCGGCGGTCAGGGACGCCGTCCCCGAGATGGTCGTCGTCACCGACGTCTGCCTCTGCGCCTACACCGACCACGGCCACTGCGGGGTGGTGGTCGAGGGCGAGGTCCACAACGACCTGAGCCTCGAGCTGCTCGCGCGGACCGCGGTCA